>JASHSN010000384.1 GCA_030038695.1 Nitrososphaeraceae archaeon | reverse complement strand
AGTAGCATGAATATCAAACACCTGTAACGAGGTATTGTTCCTTTGATCATGGATTATGAATGCCATAGATGAGCTTTTGCTTCTGAGTATTGTACTATCTTTCAAGACGCGTTGAAAACCATGCTACCTGCTCATTTTTTGGTTCCTTTTGTACCAAGTTTGAATCTGATGGATCCTATCGAATTCATGGTAGAACCTATTGCATGTTTCTTCGGTGCAATGTATGGACAAATAATTGTACAAATTAGTGAGCAAAAATATAGAGAATAAATCCCATGTACCGCCGGACTTATATTATGGATCACAATCGAATAAGAAAAAAACTAATGTAACCCCCTATGAAATACACAGTTACTACAAAGCTTTATTTAATTTAAGTCATACGTGATTTGTTTTAATGTGAATAAACGCCTACAAATATTAGTTTTATATAAATACTTAGTTTCCCAATCGCTTTGGACGTAATTGGAATACAATCCGCTTGATATAATTGCAATGATCCTGGAGGCACTCAACTGCGAAAGGGGTCGACTTATGGTTAATCGCGTCCTGTCTCCTGATCAGTTGCGTAATTATTTGACTATCTTACAAGAAAATCATATGCTTGTTTATGAAGAAGAGAAGCAAATCTATAGGACAACAAACAAGGGGATGTGTTTCTTACAAATTTATAACCAAGTTGGAGATTTAGTTGCACCTATTGGTATCTAGCTTTGAGTAATCAGTTCAATAAGAATCATTATCATCGCTGTTTCGTTTCTTCAAAATCTTGATTAGGGTTCTCACTCTGCAAGCATCTTTTTCTGCTATTCCCGATCCATAAATTTACATGATCTATGTAAATCTGTATTGTCTAGGAGGTGTAAATATTAATAACATAAATTCTGATGATCAATCAATCATAGTTTATATTTGCTTTCACCATCATTCTCATCAACAACTATTATGAAGATGGAAGCCAGGTGTGGTCATGTCGAAGAAAAATTATATGCAGTTAAACATCACGGACTATGTAGAAGATGTCATTCCAATTTTGCATTTCTGCTGGAGTTAGAACAAAAGTACGGTGAGGATGCATTAGTAGAGTACTGGTATGCCAAGATCCTCACTTATCCATCAGAAACAAAAGACGATATAGCCTGCCTTATAGATCATTTGATCGATTTTTATGAGCGGAATTTAGTTAAGTTGCCATCAAAGTCGAAATATATCAAAAAAATGCTATTCATGTTACATTCTCTTAAAGAACCATTTAATATAGAATCACTAAGATGATGTTATTTGAGATATTGTGAACTCTTCCTCCTATTACCTATTATCTTTGGTAGAACCATACCATATTATTTACATCCGTTTATCAATTTTCTGTAGCTGTTCTAAAGCCAATTCAGTCTCCATCAACCATGCAATATTCCAACTACTTTTTTCCAAGTTATGATAATACTGTAAATTTAACTTCTCCCTCATGCTATTCCATCAATAACCTTTCCATGTCTGCAGTTCACATTATAGGATTGGTTTGAATAAGGTCGAAGTAATTTCGCACGAAAAGTCGTAATATCGTGGATCGAGTAATCGAAGTATTCATTAATCTTCGATTCTGGATTCTGGTTCATGTTCGACTTTGGGAGACTGAAATGATCCTAACCATATGTGAACAATCTATCCAAATCCAAGTTAGACGGTAAAATATCCATGTTTGTAGGCATGGATCGACACAAGAATTATGCAGCTGTGATGAACGAGAAGGGAAAGGTATTGGAAAACTCTAGTATAAAGAATAATCTTAAGCAGGTTGGCAGATTTTTTGACCAACATATCAATAATGAAAAGGTTCGAGTAGTGATGGAATCGTCATCTGTTGGTATAACACATACAGTTATCTGTCTGAAGAAATGCATCTTAATGTAGTACTATCTAATCATGTCAAGACAAGGGCTATTGCATCTGCAAAGATAAAGACAGATAAATTAGATGCTGCAAAACTGGCTAATCTGTTACGAGGAGGCTACATAGCAGAATGTTATGTACCAGACAGAAGGATAATGGACCTTCGCTAGCTTGTTCGACATAGGAGTGCTTTGGTTAGAATGAGAACCAAGCTCAAGAACAAGATCCATAGTATTACACTTATGAGAGGTATTCAGATATCTAGTAAACATTGTTCATTTACACACCTTTATAATGAAGAACTCAAAGAACTAAATGATTACAGAATAAACGGATATCTACACTTAATCGAGTCTTTAGATAGCGAGATAAAAGATGTGTCCAAAAAGATACTGATCTTGGCCAAAGAAGATGAGATGGCTAGCCTGTTGATGACAATTCCTGGTATCGGATACTATTCGGCATTGTTTATAGTAAGCGAAATTGGAGATATCAACAGATTCCCTGATTCTTATCATTTATGTTCATATGCTGGATTGGTACCATCATCTACAGCTCTGGTGGAATAACATATCATAGTAGTATAACCAAAAGAGGAAGCAAATATCTACGATGGATAATGTTAGAATCTGCTCATGTACGTATTAGAACTAACACAATTCTTTACGAGGTTGTCCAAAATCAAAGGTAGTTCCAAGGCAGCTGTGGCGGCAGCATCAAATTTACTAAAAGTTGTTTATTGGGTTATGAATAAGAAAAGTACCATTACAGTTAAGGAGATATACCACGTTTTTCGGATTGAGAAAAGAGTCTCGAGAATCTAACTGTGGATTTCCTTAACAAATAGATATAGACGGTAATGAGGAGAAGCCTCGAATGGGTAATTATCTATCTGTAAGTTCTATGTAGGGTACACAGATTAAGTTGGAGAATACGCAATGAGAAAGATTTATGAGGAGTTCAGATGGGTATCCGTAAAAGTTTAGGCATATCTGATCATAGTCAAAATCTCGTCGTTGACTACGATAATATGAACAAATTTAATATAAATCCTATCACAAACCAGAAAAATAAGTACCTTGCTAAGCCAGGGTTGATTATGACATAATACAGTATAAATAGTCGTCTACAATCTAGGTATGCATAGATAGGCAATATTTGTGCAATATGGTAAAGTGGTAAGATTTGAACGCATATTTAGATAAAGAAATTTACGACCCTGTGAATAAGAGCTCATGGCTAGGCCACTACAATTTTATCGATGTACTAAGAGCATATTATCAGTACTCTATATAATGAATTAAAAGCTAAGGGTTGATATTGAGAATATTCAACACCTTATCCGGACTGAAGGACAAGGCAACGCCTAGGGATGGCATCTTGAAGGTACTCATTTGTGGTCCTACAGTCTATGATTTTTCTCATCTTGGACACGCAAGAATACTTCTCTTTTATGACTTAGTGGCAAGATATTTGATGTTAAATGGAATGAGAATCATAGCAATCTTAAACATTACAGATATAGATCCTAAGATATCGGCTCGTGCAAAGGAAGAAAGATCATCCGTAGCAGACATTTCTAATAGATTTATCAATGAACTTTTGATTGATATCCAATCCTTAGGTATCAATACTCTCAGTATTGCGAGGACTTCCGATTACGTAGAAACTTCTAGGAAGCTAATACTGGGGCTGCTTAGTGAGAAACGTGGTTACTTTGCCAATGGCAACGTATACTTAGATACAAGTTCCCTAGATTCATACGGCAAGCTCTCACGACTAAGTCGGCAGGATCTGGTTAATAGAAGAGTTGACATAGCTCCAGGGAAAAAAACTCCTAGTGATATACTGCTTTGGAATGGCAGTGATGATTTCGGTCAGAAATATTATGACTCCTCATTAGGAGACGGAATCCCATGGTGGCATATGCAGGACTCATCTGTAGCAATGTCGATCTTTAACGGGATATATGATATCCATGGAGGTGCTACGGAACTAGTTTACCCTCATCATGAATCCATTTTGGCGCAATTACGGACGCTAACATCTAATCAACAACCAGTCCAGATATGGAATCACGTAGGATTAGTGAGTATCAACGGCAAAAAAATGTCCAAATCTTTTGGTAACATCATACGAATAAGGGACCTGTTAAGAAAATATGGCTCCAATATTATACGGCTTTATCTCTTTTCGAAGCATTACAGAGAACCTTTAGTGTACTCACAATCTGAGCTTGATAAATTCTATTCGACAGACGAAACGATTGCTAGTGCACTTTGGAAGAACGCTGATAGTAAGAACCTTTATCGTAGGACAAGACTCACGAATGAATTCACTAGTTATTTAGAAGATGATGTAGATACGTCTGCAGCATTAGAATTATTGATAGAAACAGCAAGAAAGCGGGAGTACATCGCAGATCTGCGGTATATGGTGAGGATTTTTGGACTCGTTTATTGACAGGATTGTACAGAGATGGGGAACTGTGCTGGCTATAAATGAGAGCAGATTCTAACATCAAATATGGGGGATACGTCTAGCAGTATATGGATCTCCTCCAAATTGATGCATATCAGCCCAAGCACCAAGAAATGAGTCGCCTTGCTGTTCCAGAGGTCAGAGGAAACACTTATGGTACATGTCGATGTTTTTGAGGTAGATCATATTTCGTTCTTCCGCACTCATCGAATCAATATCATACTTCTCGGAGAAATATTTGATCAGATATTGAAAGTTACGGCAAAATGGAATATAAGGATTTTGTAAGTTATTTGAGCTCATCAATATTCTGGCACTTGTAACACTTATAATATTTGCCAGTGTTGTATGGCAAAAATTGCCCTTGCACATGTATGTCGTTTACATATTTTGTGATATCAGCACTGTCAACAAATTTTCATATCGAAGACTCTGACAAGTCACGCCTTTCGATTGGTGCCAGTATGCTGACCTCAAGACGGACTATTATAAAGATATTAGTCTAGACAATAGAATACAAGGCATTAGTCAATGAAATCGTTCAAAAATACAGGGATTCAACGGCGTATCAGCTAGGCATTGACGCAGGCGCAAAAAATGGTAATGAAACTGAAGCATGCAAGACATTTAGCAACAGGGACCTGGGTATCTGTCGAAATGCGTACAATTATGGTCAAGACCCTGGATATAACCGGCCATCGCATTGAACGATTCTTTCATGATATGGTGATGTCATTATCGGAAATGAAAAGGGTATTGCGAAAGAAAAAATATTGCTGCATTACTATTGGTAATCCTGGTATACGCCGGCAAACCTTGGAATCTGAATGATTTTATAAAGCAAATTTGTACTGATTATGGTTTTACCTTTTTAAAAGAAATTTGTCGTGGAAAGCATCGTTTTACTATGGGTAAAATGAAGGGGGAATTTATTCTAATATTTAGTACTATTCTGTTTCTTCCTTAGGCTTCGTGTTTATAGTTTGGTTGCTTGCAGTTTTAGCTATCCTATTTCGAGTAGCAAAACTGTACCCAAATGCTGCACAGATGATTATCACAGCCAAGACCGGGCCTGTTAAATCTGGCAATACAGTTTCTGAGTTGCTGATAACAGAATACCCAAATGCTGCGCATAAAGGCTAAATGACTTTTGGAAGTATTTGTCAAAGGAATCATCATTTGACCAGATGCCTGGCTTTACGGCTTGGTGGAATTATTTCCGTAACAGCGTTCACAGTGGAATTGCCTCTGGGGAAGCTGCTAGAAGATATTATTCAGCAAAAGAATTTGCAATTACAGGAGTACCTACAGTTTTCACATCATTAATACCCGTAATCGATACTAGATTCTTTGATTATCAAAACTTATGGTATCGCTTTGACAGTGGACCATTAAAGAGAAGTTTAGAGAGATTCGCAAAATTTCCCATAGCAACAACTTTCGATGATAAATCGTCTTTGCCCCAACCAAGACTCTTACTAGTGAGTGTTGATGTAGCTGAAGGAGCTGCTGTAACATTTGATAGTTACGAAACGGAAGATGGTTCTAGAAAATCCGAATATGGAAAATATATTATTCAAAATGGAAAGGAAGTCGGACATAAATACATTGTTAGATACAATAATGGAATTACCTCAGATCATGTTATTACAAGCGCGTCTGTACCTCTTAATTATAGTTATACTACTTTAGAAGTTGAAAGCTATAATGAAGATACATCTAATTATGAGAAGAATATCCGTCATTTTTGGGATGGCGGAATAATGAGCAATACTCCAATGACACAACTTGTTAGACTACACCGTCTCTATTGGCTGAAAGTAAAGGGTCTAAAGGACACCGTTCCGAAACTAGGAATAGGCATAGTCAATGTCCATCCAACAAAACAAAATATAATCCCCTTGGACCGTGATGGAATTATAAATAGAAATAATGACATAACCTTTTCAGACAGAACAGAACGAGAACAAGAGGCTTTGTTACTTGCATCGGACTATGTCGATCTGGCAAGGAAGTTGATAAAAATTGCAAAAGATCATGGGGTCAAAGACCAGATAATAGATGATTTATTGAATAGTAAAACTATGAACCATGGCCTATCAGTGATACCTAGAAAATATTCTGATATCCTCGTTGGACAATTCGAAATAGGAGGCATGCTCAGAGTAAATCGTAAGAATGACGAACACACTATATCAAATAAAACTTTTTGACTTTTCACGCAAAACAATTAACGAGCTAAGAGAAAGCGGGTATAATAATTCTAAGGATCTTAGTGATGTAGAATTTGTCGTAAAGGAGTAGATCTATTGCTTATATCAATAGAAATATCCGCTGATCTAGCTACTAATACTACGTAAATCAGCTACACATCAGCAACGATTTTCGCCCATACCATCAAAAAACACAAAAAGCTTACAGCATGAAATGATGACCATGGCTATTCCATCTCATTTCTCCAGTCCTGTATCAGGATTAAGAAATAGCTTATTTGCAGTATGATCGGTAAAATTGAACATATTTAGAAGCGTACCCGCTTGGGAATCAAATGATTGATTACCTATGCGTCCTAATTTCCAGTTGTCTTCTATGAATCTCAGTATTGATGTTTGGTCTGTTATAGAGTGGTCAACATAATTTACCTTTGCATACGGAGATATTACTAACAATGGTAGACGCACGCCATACCCGCATCGATCTTGGTAAGCAGTCACAGGTGCATGTCCACAAGTTTTTGCAAGAAGTGCATCATTTATGGGATCATTGGATTGGCTTATTATTGGAGGCATGGCATGGTCATACCATCCGCCAGAATCGTCGTATGCAATGATAATGGCAGTACTATTCCATTCTGGCAATTGCTGTAAGCGATTTATGGTATTTACTAAGAAGTGCTGTTCATCAATTGGGTCTGACGCATTGGGATGTCCGTCTTGATAATGTGGTGCTTTTAAGTAACTAACTGCAGGCATACTGCCGGCCTGAGCTGCTGCCCAGAAATCGCTCAAGTCATATTGGTGATTAGCTTGGTCGGTATGACCGATCAATTCCACTGAACTTGGTGGAAGATGATGTTGATTTGCAGTTGATTGATAATACTGAAACGGTTCATGATGTACTACATAGTCTGTAATGTTCTTGCCTGCAATGTTTAGGTGCGATGTACCGCAAATGGCCTTGTTGTTATTAGAAATACTAGATGGTTTGAAACCTCCTTCAAACCATCCCCAGGTTATACCTTTTTCATTCATCAAGTTTCCTATGTTCCTTCCTGTCATGGATATGGTTTTGTCTTGTGTCGCAGAACAATCATCGTAAATCGAATCTATATCTCCTATCGAGGTACCGTTCGCTACTATTTTTGATATATTACGTGGTGTTGCTCCGTGAGTCTGACCAGTGACGAGGTTGATAGCACCTGGAAGAGAGGGATCAAGATTAGAACTATGGAAATTATCACTCATAGCAAAATGTTGAGCATAGTTCCATAAGGCTGTAACAATATTGCCATCAAAATAGCCCATTACTAGTTTGGGGTCACAAATTGGGAGGGATAATCCAGAGTTCTGCACGAATTTATCCATAAGACCACCATCAATCTCTTTCTGTAGTTCTGTGTACCCGTGATTAGGATCACATGAGGCTACTGTTACAACCCGAGACTTATCTAGACGCCACGGGTTTGCCAAATTTGTGTTATTGGTCAAGAGACCAATTGTAAGACCATTTATTGAAGGTGTGTTAGACAAAGATGAAAATTTAGATTCGCCAGGTGGATTCTTAGCATTAGGATAAGTAGCGAAGTAATGGTCAAAGGAAACATTTTCTTGAAAAATGACCACTAGGTGCTTGATAGGTGTAGATGTAGTTTTTCCAGTGGCAGATGCTGTTACGACAATAATTGATGAAGATGAGACTGAGCCAACAACCAAAATAAGTGATATAACTAGTAATGACAAGAGGCTTTTACAAAAAATCATACTCATCTATTTCTCCTGATATTATATTAGTTACGCATAGCGAATTTGATTTTGTAACTTGATCGATGATTGATTCGATAAAAAATAATTGAAATTAACTACATCCTATCTATAGTACCGGTGTTATGATTCTATCCCCTATCTACCTACAACACAGACTCGATGCCCGGCGCGGTAATAACAGCGTTTGTAGTATTTTCCGTAATAGTACTTTCCGTGGTAATAGTACTTCCCATGGTAGTACTTGTATCCAAATGTTTGATGATTTGCCATTAATGGAGCGGTGACTAACATTAACACCGCCGCAAGACCTATGATACCTAAAGCACTGCTTGTTTTTGCATTCATTAAAAAATATTATATTTATTTCTAATTAAAGGTTCTGAACAAAACTTATAGTATAATCTGATTTTTGAAATGAAGGGACTAAAAGGATTGGAGCATCAAATAGTGAATCAGCATATGATATAGAAAATGTTTATATATCAATGTATAGGGAGATATTACGAGAAGCGGAAGTAGTGCTTGTCTTTGAATTCATTAGACATTTCTTCCGCTTCTAGCAACAGATTTTCTATTGCTAGAAGATTGGTTTGCTTACTAGAGGCCCCGGCTTGTCGTACAGCTCCGGTTATATAAGCGTCATCCTTAGCTATATACTTTCCGGCTCGTCGTTATTGGAGTCAAAATACTGATTCCAATTAATCGCTGATTAATATTATCGGTTAGCATTTTCGAACGACTCATGCATGGGGGAGTGGAACCTGAAGGAAGGATTAGATATAGTCAATGAAGAGAAGGATTAGTTACCTAAATTCAGAAAATGAAAGAGGCTTAACCGGCAGATGTCTCATTATAATATCGCTCTCTTTATGGGGGAATTATATTTGATAATAATAGTTCACTGCTCATGTTATTTTCCTCCGAGACTCCGTATATTTCTTCATCCCTATATGGCAAAATGCGTTATATTCATCGGTATATCCGTATGTGCTGGAATTGTTGAATCACAATCATCATCTATCTGGTAAAAAGCAATCAGTCCTGCATTCTTTCCATCATAGAATACATATGACGTGTTGTCCATTATTGGACACTTGCTTCTGCCCATAAGACCAGGATTAGTCCCATACGCTACCTGATAACAAAAATAGGCAACCAGTCCTACTGCAAGTCATATAGTTATGATTCGTTCAGTTTTCTTATTCATTATAACCACCAAAGAATAACTGGTTTTGTCCGTGCTGCTATTGCTACACACTTAAAGTACCAGGCTATTTCTCCATGAGACACCTGATATAACACCATATTAGTGATATATATCGTACCACTAAGCTAGATACTTATCGGTCTACCAGCCAAGGCATCCGGTCACTGGACGAACGGTAAAAACGGGAACCTCGCATGGATAGTTTCAGGTTTCGTTATACTATTATATAATTGTGTTAAACCAGTCAACATAGATTATTTGGTTGATGAATTAGAAGCTAGCCTAAATAGGTTAATCTTCAAGATTAAATTTAATGGTAGGGTATCACTCTCCTTTCAATAGGATCTGAACTGCTTCCTTGTAGTGTGCTTCATCCATCGGGGGAATGTCTGAGATTTTAAGATTTTGTTCAACATGCTCTGGTTTTTTTTGACCTATTAGTGGTGCAATGACAGAAGGACTCGAACGAATTATTTGGATTAATTTTGCGACTTGATCGTTTAATCCACCATAGTCAGGAATACTCGCTCTAAGTAAGCGCCCTTGGAATAGAGGGATACTTGTAAATATTCCTATGTGCAACCTTGCTGCAGCCTCTAGTATGTTTAAATTTTTTTCATCACCGACAGTTTGATTTTTGAGAAGTAAAGCTTCGCTATAAGATAGATTGTAAGGAAGTTGAATAAAACGAAATCCGTGTTCATTGCCTCCAATTTTTTCTGCCAATCTTACTACCTCATCCAAGGACAGATATTCCTTGTTATCTGGCATTACTCTAAAGCATGTCCATGTTGCCATTCCATAATATCGTATCTTGTTATTTGAACGATACTTCTCGTAAACTTCAAAAACCTTTTCTAACATTTGAATAAATTCTTCTTTGCTAATATCCTGATACCAGCTTTCAAATGCATTATGAACATAAACCAGATCAATAGTACCGAGATGCATATTCGTTAACGACTTGTCAATACATCTTTCAATATATGCTGGATTGAGTACATTATAGCCAGAACTAATATCATCTAGTTTCATGATTCCTGTAGATATGTACATTCTCTGTAAATATTCCATTACATCAATCGCAGGATAATCACCATCATTTGTGATATATCCATTCTTGGTACAAATAAATACTTGATCTCTTGAAATTATGCCATCGCTTATCAGGCTATTCAATCCACGACCTATGCTTTTCTCTGATCTCATTGCTCTATAATTTATGGCAGTATCGATAACATTTACGGCACCTGATCTGACAGATTGATATACTGCATTCTCAACCGCTTTGTCATCTTTGGCGGTAATCTCACCAATATAAGTTCCAATTCCTAGGCTTGATAAGTGTAGGTCTTCAAAAACACGAAAATGGGTGGCAGGTTTACCTTTTTTTTGAATTGCATAATCTACATATTTCTTTGTTCCGTTTGGGGTTGCATAGCCATTCAAGACTTCATATGTCTTGGACATTGATATTAGAATCGCGTTATCGATTAATAAAGTGTCAGTTTAGATGTGTTTATGTCTATCATTTTTACATCTAGTCTTGTAAGATACTTCATCAAAATCGGTGTTACGATATGTAAAGTAAACTACCTCTACAACTCATACAAAGATGTGATCTCGAGCGCGCGTGATCTCAATTGCAAAGTCAGCACCAAAGAATGATGAGAATGCCTCTTGCCTTTAGACACAAGGTTTAAAATATTTAACATCTTTTTTCTACTTAGCATAGGAAATGGACACTTTTGAATGTATCACAACTAAGCTCGATACAAGAGAATTTAGCGCAGAGGATGTTCCAGCTGAACTAAGATCAAATATTCTTGAGGCGGCTAGGTTGTCGGGCACTGGCCTTAATACTCAACACTGGCGATTTATCCAAGTGGACAGCAAACAGAATCTCAAGACGTTGGCAGAAGATAGTACAAGCGGAAGCTGGGTTAGAGGTGCCAATTTTGCAATCATAGTATTGACAAATCCAGAGTATAGTTTCCACTTAGAGGCCATCCGAAAATCAGTTGATATTTGTTGAGTTCTAGACTTACTATATCTGAACGATAAAGCTAAGCCAAACCTAACCCATCTTGTTATTCGTAGTGATATCTGAACTCACAGGTGTTGAATCCGCGTACGAAATACCTGATGTATTAT
>JASHSN010000383.1 GCA_030038695.1 Nitrososphaeraceae archaeon | reverse complement strand
ACTGCAGGTGTTGATGTTAATACAGGAAAGGTAGATCTAGGAGTACTGCATGGCAAACCTCACAGCGAAATCTCCAAGCTGAAGGCCTTTATGGAAGTTTTTAATGCACTCTCTGGGCAGGATAAAAATGATGTAGAAGAAAAGAATTTCATTAATGAGCTTGCAAGGACAGGGAAATTCTCAGAGGAAGAGGCAAGAGGTTTTATCAGAAAGGCCATGCAAAACGGACAAATATATGAAAGAAAACCAGGCTTTTACGCCAAAGCTTAGCTAAATAACCAATATTTCATGGACAATCTGTTGCATGTTCCTTATATGATGACGAGAGGTTTTTTAAAATCATATCGAAATGGTACTTAAAACGTCATCACATTGGCAACCTGTGACTTTGAGTGGCAAGCCGTGTATACCATGCAAAGCTTTTGGTAGGCGCCATCAGAAGGCTCAATTGGCACTCTTCAAGCAGAAGATGCAAGACTGCCATAATCGAAGTGTGGATTTGGACACACTCAAAATTTAGATATATGAATTATACCAAAGAATAGTTAAGATTAAGAAATACATCATAATAAACTTAGGTGTTTCTTAAATACTTAGTATCCATGCATGCCCTGTGGAATACGGAAGCAACACCGATATGGTGGGCAGGAGCAGAACAGAGGTAGTAATGATGATGCTTGAAACTGCAAACAACGGAAGCGCGACCATAACAAAGATTATGCATAGAACCTTTCTTCCTCACAGTGTATCGAAGGAATACTTGACCTTGCTAGTTGAGCATGAGTTATTGGTACATGAGAAGGGGAATCAGACGTATATAACCACTGAAAAGGGCAAGCGACTATTGAGACTATGCAACAAAATGGACGGATCGGTATAAGTGGAAGTTTACTAATGTTTAGTAAACTAAAGTATGTGTAAAAATATGCCATTCAAAAATCTTGTGGTTGAACCGAAGATTCAACTAGATCACTTGTTTTTATAATACCGTTATTCAGCGGGAAGTCTAGTATTGAAATTTTAAGAACTCAACTAAAACCTTGCATAAGACACATATGTATACCAGAAAAGTCTTTCTGACGAGAGAAAATGTTGCGAGTGATTCGGCCAGCCTTCATATGGTAGAAATACCTATCAACAAATACAACGTAAACAATCGACCTATGTCTTAATATCTCTTACAGCACCACTGTCATAATGGTAGGTAACTGAACTATTCCTATTTGGTGTGTACCTGTGAATAACAATCTTATTATCCCAAATTATCCGTTTGTAAATGCGAGCGAAGTTAGCCCAGCCTGGTTAAGGTACGAGCTTCCCAAGCTCGGGATCGCGGGTTCAAATCCCGCACTTCGCATATCCTCAGTATGTAAATTTGCATGCGTATGTTAACGGGAATCTCAAAAACTTTGTCCGATTGTCACTATAAAGAATTGTTTGTTAAATTCGGTATAACTCTTGCGTTGTTTTGAATTAATCATGTCTTCATTGGAGCGTGAAGCGTCAATTAATGAACTAGCATTCCGAAGAAGCACAACAAAGCAAAGTCACCTGTGATGTTATTCTAAATCTTGTGAGAAAGGGAAGAAATAAGAAAAGAGAATATATATCAAAAACGTGTATATTCGTTCTATTTAAACGTGAAAATCTAAAAAATAGATTTAGTCCGTGATAGTCGTTGCGTGTGACTCAATATTTGTCGTTGTGACTCGCTCTGATTAACTCGATTCGCCTGTTGATCGAAAGGACTGACATTTGCATCGCAAACATCTTTTATAAATACGATAACGAAAATCCGTATTACTGTAGAGCGCTTAGTAATGCATTGTAGAAATATTCAGTACGAAATACAAGATCCTGAAAGATGGAAGAGGCGTGTACAGGATTATGGTTGTAACTACTCACCCATATGGGAGGCTGATTGCTTTCTAGATAGCCCAGTCAGATATAATATGTTATTACTATAAATAAATACTTCACCTTATGTTGAAACGCTAAATATCTAGATCTTCATTTTTAATTAGTGTCACTGCAGATATGATGTTTCCTATACTTTTTATATCAGATACAAGAGCTTTGTTGAAACGTTCGATTGTATCTGTCTCAACTTTTACAATTATGTCATATGGTCCTAGATATACTCTATCGGCTTCAGCTACCTCTGACAATTCATTGAGCCTTCTCAACACTTGTTCATGCATTCCTGCGTTACAAGTGATTAGCAAAAACGCTACTGGCATCTATTCACACCAAACTTATGTCTCTTATCATATTAAGGTTAATCGTCACTGCTGACGCAACAATACGAGTTGATATGTGTTTTTTGTCAACAATGGGAGATATGATTGAGTTTGCCTGCACCTGTCAATATGTTCTGGTTTTATGAACCTACTAACTCATGACATCAGAAGCTATCATTGATGAATATTTTAAAAGAGACAGAGCCAAGATTCAGATGTTACGACCATGGGAGTGCAAAATATTTCGCTTATACGTGGTTATTATTTTTCTAGGTTCCGGTCATGAATTGTCAGCCAAAGACTTTCATTTACTTTGGATGACAACTCATGGTATGTCCAAGAAAAATAAATTCATAATCCTCATCATCAATACTGGCATAGGACAAAAGGTAAGAGATTAGTAAAGAGCGTTCCGGCCAGCCTTTGGTCAGTTTCGTATTGAATGACAGCGGATTCGTTTCAAAAAATAATAGAAGGAATGTATGTCTTTTCTTTTGAGTTAGGTTCAGCGAACAGATCCGAATGTATTTGCTTCGTTCTCGGCATCGTTGGCACATATTGCCTTCGTACAATTATTGTCCTGATTGATCTGCTGAGAAATGAATACCCTGTTGTCTGGGAAGAGGACCGGATATGGGACCGGATATGGGACCGGATATGGGACCGGATGCGGATAGGATCTGTTAACGTGGTGTCCCCATGCGAAAGCCTGTTGTGATATAGCAAACTCGACTGCCGTCAATACTAGTGCTGCTATTACTACGATTGGCGCTATTGCTAATGCTTTGTGGTTCATTTGTTCTTAGTAGGAGGATAATGGATATACTATATTTGGGATGCTTCACAGCAAATGCTAACAATTTAGGAGAAATTGTCGATATATTCAAACTCTGATATATTAATTAGAAAGATCATAGTTCTAATCTTGCTTTATCTATTAAGGAGAAAAACGAAAAGTTATGTCCTTTAGTTGAATATTACATAACTTCAAATTATAGAAAACGGAATACGAAGAAACCTTGTACAGTATAGAATAAGAGTAATGAATAGAGTACATTCCTTCGTTGATAAAAATGATACAAAATGCAATTATGATAATGTAGATGGCGTGATGATGGGAACTTAGGTGGCGCGACACACTACCAAGATACATCTCTATCGACTGACATTAAAAATATCGACGAATCAAAGACCTAAGATGGAAAATCATATTGCTGATACTAATGATACCTTTGACGCTTTTTCCCTTTAACGAATCAATACGTCTTGCCAATGTGAAAGTTATGGATGTAGCTCTTACACTTGAAGGTTAGTTTAAATTGTTCTGCTCTGCAGATCCTTTTCACCAGTTGTGATCAATACCTTTAATAAATCTAAGACTTTGAAGTAAAGTTATTGAAAAGAAAACATTATTCATCAGGTGGTAGATGTGAGTGTATATGTCACAAGAGGCCCAACACTGATTCATGCGGATATTGTGCTTCCTCGCACTCTGTAAGATTGGAACGAACACGCTAAATCGGCTCCGTTTGAATTATCTCAATCAGACATGTCTTTCATTTCATTATGAAGATCACAGAAGGTAACTTATGAATCGTATCGATGTCAATCATGGACCAGATTTAAGTACATAAACTAGTGTGTTAACATCAAAAGTTTCTGGAATAGTATTTCTATTTAATATCTTTATCTAAAGTTCTTACTGTTTGAAATCCGTGTACATAGCTTTAAAACTCTCAGAATAGAAGAATTATAAACCTCACAACTCAGCCAAATCTGAAAAAAGTCCTTTCACATGTCTTTTCAACACATAAAATCGTTAGTATATAGTACTACAATAAATAGGATTACCAATACTACGTTCTAGCTATAATCGATAAAAATATCTATGTTAATAAAAGTGTTTTTCTCCTTAATAGATAAAGCAAGATTAGAACTATGATCTTTCTAATTAATATATCAGAGTTTGAATATATCGACAATTTCTCCTAAATTGTT
>JASHSN010000382.1 GCA_030038695.1 Nitrososphaeraceae archaeon | reverse complement strand
ATAATACCATTCTCCCTTAATGAATTGGATCATCATGACTCTTTGTCCATGGCCTACCGCGCGTAAGACGATCCCTAAAGCAGCCGTAGTCTTTCCCTTGCCTTTACCTGTGTAAACGATCACAAGACCTTTACTGGCAGTCATGATCCCGAGTCAATAACCTTCAACATTATAAAACTGCTGTGTACGAAATATTACGCCTAATCACACGGTCTTGGACATCTAAATCCTAGTTGTCAATGGAGGTAAAACATGAGGTAAGAACAGCTTGCTCGGTGATTTAATACAATAGAGCATGTTAACGTGCATCTAGCGAACAAAAGACCCAAGAGGAGCATAGTCGACAATTGTGAGAAATGCAGGACGCCCGTCAGCTCCTTCAGCAGCAAGCAACATCCCATTTGAGGTAATGCTTCCAATTCTACGAGGTATCAAGTTTGTGCATATTACTACAATTCTTCCAACAAATTGATCTGGAGAAAAATAAGCTGCGGCGCCCACTACTAGTTCTCTGTGTTCCGAGCCAATATCTACGATGACTTTAAAAACTTTGTTCATACCAGGAATATTTTCTGCATGAATTACTTTGCCGATTTTGAGACGAACTTTTGAAAATTCGTCGTAAGTTATCTGTTTCTCTTCTTCTGAGGTCACAAATATATGCCACTGTCATTCCTAAAATTCATTTCTGTGGTATGATACGATTGTAAAAGTGACCAAAAACTCTAAGATATTGCATTGAAACAACAGGGTATTGGTCTATCCCTGTTGCCAGAGATTTTTATGACGTTGACTAACCCTTGCCTCCGAATAACTTTGAGAGCATATGACCGATCTTTGCTAATGGATTTGCGGACGTATTGTTACTACCACTGCTACTAGCATTTTTGGCTGCAGCTCCAGCTGCGCTAGTTGCATTTTTGGCTGCGGCGCTAGTTGCATTTTTGAGTGCAGCCGTGCTATTAGTTGCATTTTTGGCTGCCGCCCCTGCGGCGCTCGCCGTGCTATTAGTTGCATTTTTGGCTGCCGCCCCTGCGGCGCTAGAGTTAGTAGCATTCTGAGCAAGTACTGATGTCACAGAAGTCGAAGTTGCTAATATGATGCCGATGCCTATGGCTAACGAGAGTGTTAATGTTTTTGTTCGCATAATAGCTAGGGCGTAGACGTAATGCCTATTAATACCTTGAGGTGAAAAATATGAAACTAGAATACGCATTTTTTGTATGTTGATGTTCGCCTTCGTAGATCCCAAAATACAGACCGGAATTTTTCCGTCAACATGCAAAAGTCGATTCAGAAAAAGGGCGGAGACAGAATGGTTATTTCAATGTTACACTTATTACTTAGCGGTATTAGCCGAGTTTCAATTCGAAAGTCGGAAATCCTGTAGCGACAACTCATAGTTTGTTATTAAATAGCTTACAGAATGTTAGCAGCGACAGTATAATCTATATTGGTAGATGAGCATTAGTGCTGTATTATGGAGCTATATATCTTCGCAGTGAACATACTATTGACTGTAATAATGTTCGCTATTTTTGGAGTCTGGATATATCTGTTGACCTATTTGCTAAAATCATACAAATTATCTCCGCGACTGAAACGCTCCGATAAGCCAGTCCTCATTAAATTTCCCAAAGTAAGCGTAATTCTGCCCGCAAGGAACGAAGAGAGATACATTGCAGTATGCCTAGACAGTCTACTGCACCAGGACTATCCAAACTTTGAGATCGTTGCAATCAATGATTCTTCTTGCGATGAGACTGGAAACATAATTCTACGATATTCACGAAAATATGATAACGTTATTGCTGTCGATCCTGGACCAAAGCCAGATGGATGGGTGGGTAAGAGCTGGGCATGTTATCAGGGTTATAGGAAGGCAAGCGGAGAGTTGCTCCTTTTTACCGATGCCGATACAAAGCATTCTTCTTCACTTATGACCCTTGCAGTGCAAAATCTTTTGGAGCAAAATCTTGACGCGATCACCGCTGTCCCAAGGCTGCTCTGCATAGAAACATTTACAAAAATCACCCTCCCTATGCTTTCAACATTTCTTCATACACGCTTTTCAGCTCTAAGGGTGAACAATCCAAAAACTAAAGTAGGTTATTTCTTTGGTAGTTTTTTTGTAATCTCCAGAACTGCCTACGAGAAAGTTGGAACACATGAAAGTGTAAAACAAGAGCTTGTAGAGGACGGAGCCCTTGGTGGAAAAGTCAAAGATGCAAAGTTTAGGCTAAAGATGGTTCGAGGAGAAGAGATGCTAACCGCAATCTGGGCAAGAGATCTCAACTCGCTCTGGCAAGGATTGCGTCGGTTAATGATCCCGCTTTACACCCAACATAAGATTAAGACGACACTTATGATAATCGCAGTATTTTTTATGTTGTTTGAACCTTTTATTTTGCTGCCATATTCATTGCTTGTTATATACTTAGCTGATAACGGAGATCCCATAGGTTACATCCTAATATGTGTGAACATTCTAACAGTCTTACTTATAGTGATTAGCAACGTGGTTCATTCTAGACAGTTGCATCAAAGTCCGATCTATGCGTTAGCATCTCCATTTGCTGCGGGGGTCATCTCTCTTTCATTTATTTCGTCCATTTTCGATGCAAAAAAGACTGGCGCGGTCATATGGCGCGACAGACAGTATACTGTCACTGAACATCAGCAGCATCCTCTAAGCTAGTAGCGTAATTCTAATTCTTTATTAAGAATGAATTGAATTAAGAAGCAGAAGTATATGTTGGCTTCCGAGTCCGATCCTGGTGTATATGAAACCTTAGCAAAGAGCTTGGAAGGGAAACAGATATCTAAAGACGAAGCAATCGAGTTGCTTGAATGCAAAGAACATGATGCTATTCTATCGACTGCCAGAAGCATTAGAAACAAAACTAAGAGCGGTCCAGTGACTTATTCACGAAAAATTTTTATAAACTTAGTAAATCTTTGTCGTGATTCATGCTCTTACTGTGCTTATAAAAAAGAACCAACAGACAAACTGGTCTCAATGATGGGACCCTCCGAGGTTCATGAGATTGCAGAAGCAGGAAAAAGAATCAGGTGTACTGAAGCTCTATTTGTTACAGGAGAAAGACCTGAGCAGAGCTATCCTCAGGTTAGGTCTTGGTTGCACTCTCTTGGTCATTCCACTACAGTTGAATACCTAAGAGAAGTGAGTGAAATGGTATTGCAAAAAACGGGTTTACTTCCACACACCAATGCAGGTAGTCTGACGAAAAAAGAGATGTCACTGTTGAAAGAAACGAATGTTAGCTTGGGAGTGATGCTCGAGTCTTCTAGCGAACGCCTTACCGCAAAGGGGATGCCACACGAGATGGCTCCGAGCAAAAATCCGAAAGTAAGAATAAGGACTCTGGAGAATGCCGGTGATCTAATGATTCCAACTACGACAGGCTTGCTCATTGGCATAGGCGAAACATCACAAGATATCATTGATTCTTTGTTTTTAATTAAAGATATCAACCAAAGATATGGCCACATTCAAGAAATAATAATGCAAAACTTCACCCCTAAACCCGAGACACGAATGTATGGGTTTAGCCCGCCAGCGCATGATTTTTTTTTGACCACGGTAGGAGTTGCCAGAATCGTTTTAAGAGAAATGAATATTCAGGTACCTCCAAACCTGAATCCGTACATTTTCGGGACATTTCTTGATGCAGGTATTAACGACTGGGGAGGGATTTCTCCACTCACTATTGACCACGTTAATCCAGAATTTTCGTGGCCTAGCGTATCTTCAGTGAGAGAAGTAACAGAAGCCAAGGGATATTCCCTACGGGCTAGGTTGCCAGTATACCCAGAATTCCTGTCGGATACTGGGTTTATTTCAGATAGACTGAGACCATACATAGAGCAGCTTTCCGACAATCACGGGCTTGTTCCTGAGGAATATGTATTATGACATTCGACTCCATCTTGAAAAATATCGATCCCATTATCACAAGTGTGCTCGACCGAGCTTTGAGTAATAAGGAAATTTCTGTGGATCAAGCGACCGAACTGTTAGATGCCGATGGAACTGAGATGAATGTCATTGCAATAGTAGCTGACGAACTTCGTAGGAGGACAGTCGGAGAGGACGTCACATATGTTATAAACAGAAATATAAATTTCACAAATGTCTGTATCAAGCGCTGTGGTTTTTGTGCGTTTAGCAGGGATTTTAGGGGCGAGGAAGGGTATTTCTTGCCTACAGACGAAATACTGAGAAGAACCAAGGAAGCTTGGAGATTGGGTGCAACCGAGATTTGCATACAGGCGGGCCTGCTTCCAAAAATGGATGGAGGTTTGTATGTTGAAATCTGTAAAGCCATAAAGAAAGAACTTCCTGATATTCATATTCATGCGTTTTCTCCTGAGGAAATTCTATATGGGGCCTCTCGTTCTGAAGTTTCAGTCGAAGATTATTTACGATTGTTGAAGGATGCAGGCGTAGGTAGTCTCCCAGGGACAGCTGCTGAAATATTGGATCAAAAAATGCGAGATCTGATTTCTCCGGGGAGGATAAGCGTTAATGATTGGATAAGGGTTGTCAGACTCGCTCATTCTTTGGATATCCATACAACATGTACTATCATGTACGGACATCTGGAATCGTCAAGGCAGAAGGCAAAGCATCTTGAGATATTGAAAGATATTCAGAGAGAAACACATGGTTTCACTGAGTTCGTACCCCTTAGTTTTGTGCATAATGAGGCGCCGATGTATTTTAAAGGCGCAATACCTAACATCCGGCCTGGACCAAGCGGTAATGAAGTAATGAAGATGCATGCGGTTTCACGTATCATGTTAAATGGATACATAGATAATATCCAAGTCTCCTGGGTCAAAGAAGGTGCCAGAATGTCACAGGTGCTGCTGGGGGCTGGCACCAACGATTTGGGCGGCACCCTTATTAATGAAAGCATTTCTACGGCAGCTGGTGCACGATATGGACAGCTCTTGAAACCAATGCACATGCATTCTATTATAAGGGAAGCTGGCAGAATCCCGGTGCAGCGTACGACGCTTTATAGATCAATCAGGAGATTCGATATTGAATCCGAAGAATATGAATCTATTCTTGATAGAGCCGATCCGAAACAATTTGGATCGTATCACGAATTAATCAAGCTCGACAAATTTAAGTTCAAGAGTTAAAAACAACAAAATTGCCTATTTGGCAGGTGTTTTGAATCCAGAAGATAGTAGGACTATCGCTGGGAAGGTTTAAGAATAGTAGCAAGTATTTTCTGTCTAGATCCGATGACATCGGCTTCGACCACCTCCACGATACTCGGTGCAAAATGGCAAACGCTGCAGCATAATGGTGTGGCATTCCCTCCGCCATATCAAGCAAAAGGGCTTAGCGTGATTATTGGTGGAACGAGACTATCGCTAAATCCAGCCCAAGAAGAATTAGTTTATGCATGGGCTAAGAAAAAAGACACTCATTATGTGCTAGATCCTATTTTCCAGTCAAACTTTTTGAGTGACCTAAAAAAGTTGTTACAGAAGGAATTTCAAACTATTGACAGCATCGATGTTATCGACTTCTCAGAAGTCTTCCAACTGGTAGATCAAGAAAAGAAGATACGTGAGGGCGAGATAGAAAAATTTCGCAGCCTTCCCCGTGAAGAGAAACGAAGTTTGACCCTCGTCAAACGAGCAGAAAAAGAAAAATTGAAACGTATTTATGCAAAGGCCATTGTAGATGATGTTGAAGTTGATATAGCCAACTGGCTAGTCGAACCGCCAGGTCTATTTATGGGAAGAGGTCAACATCCATTGCGAGGTAGATGGAAACCTCGTGTACAAAGTCATGATGTCACGCTAAACCTTGGAGAGGACGCTACCGTTCCCGAAGGAAACTGGCAAAATATCGTTCACGATCATTCTTCAACTTGGCTTGCAACCTGGACTGAAAAATTAACTGGTAAGCGAAAATACGTCTGGCTGCATGACTCGGCTAACCTAAGGCAACATAATGAGAAAGAGAAGTACGATAAAGCCGACAAACTAGGAAAATATATCAATAAAGTGGAAAGACGAATTATTGATAGAATGCTAAGGTCTGCGAAGATTGATCAGAAGAAGATTGCTACTGTCTGTTACCTAATATTCAAGCTTGCTATGAGGGTGGGTGATGAGAAGGATCCAGAGGAGTCAGATACAGTTGGGGCTTCAACTTTAAGAGTGGAACATATCAAGTTCCCAGAAATCGATGGACAGAATTTTATAGAGTTCAACTTCTTGGGCAAAGACAGTGTCCCATGGCAAAAAACACTTTTGGTTGACTCTGAGGATACGACAGGTCTCTATGATAATCTCAAGTTATTCATGAATGGTAAACTTTCAGGCACACAGATCTTTGACGGCATCACCTCTAATAAAGTAAATGCCTTTCTACGAATTATTGATCCTAAAAACGTACCTGGATTAACAGCAAAAGTCTTCAGAACCTTTATCACTACAAGCACAGTAAAGGAGGCACTAGCGAATCCGCCAATTGTGGTTCATGAAAAATCGTCTGAAGCACAGAAAATCTATGTCGCCAAAATGGCAAATTTGAAAGCAGCTATTACTTGCAACCACAAGAAAGGCATCGATCCCAATAACCCCGCTAGTAAGAAAGCCATAGAGAGATATGAAAATTCAATAATGAAAAAACAGGAAACGATCCAAAAGTTAAGGCGCGATATGGAAGCCAGAAAGTGGAAGACTGATATCCAAAAGACTAAACTCGAGGAAAGATTAGAAAAAGTCCAGATGCAATTAAGACTACAAAAAAATACCCGAGATTATAACCTTGGTACATCTCTGCGCAACTATATTGATCCTCGGGTAATGAAAGCTTGGATGGCGTACGTTGGACTTGACTGGAAAAAAATTTACACGTCTACACTTCAGCGCAAGTTCAAGTGGGTGGATGACTATAAAAACGGAGAGTTGAAAGCATTCTATCCAAGTGCAAAGGATATTCGAGATAGAGGTGTGGTCGTAGTCCAGGAAGAGAGCTAGCTTACACGGCCATTCATCATTCATTGACAAGACCTTTCTTTGATCTCGGTCCTGACACTATCTGGCAACAACAAACAACAAACACTATGCGGCTATCTCTCTCTGGAACACGTACCAGTACCACTTAACTTGCCAGGGTTCTCGGTACTTGAGGGTGCGAGAAGGACCGAGGAGTCGGCCGTACGATTGATAGAGGAATTATTAGGGATCAGCAGGAGCAAAAACCGGGCATTAGAAATGAATTATCTATACGCAAATAACACTTCCTTGAAACCAATAGTTAATTACCTACTTCTGTATATAGTGATAATACAAAGGAACGATGCCCACCGCATACGTGCTTATCAATTGTGACGTTGACCATAAAGGCGAAGTTATGAATCGACTTGACCAGTTACCAGGGATATTCGAGACTACAGAATTGCATGGAGCATATGATATACTTGCAAGATTCAACATGCAAAGTGTTGAAGACCTTAAGGACACAATAAAATTGCATCTTAAAAAAATACCTGATATCAAGTCTACCGTTACCCTCATTGCAATTGAAGGTCCCTTAGGAGAGCCATAATCTTGAAGATGAAAGACATTTCTTACAGCCTAGAATCCATATTTTTTCCAATTCCCGTCAACAATTGCCCTTGTTTCTTCGTCTACCACTGCAAGCTGTTGAATTTCTCTGAGATATCCCTCCTCCTTCCACTTCCCTGTAGCATCAATCCCTAGTTTCGAGCCTAAATTTATTAACGGCGAAGATGGATCTAAAGTGTCGGTTGGGGCGTTTTCGATTATCACAGTATCTCGTTTTGGATCGGATCTTGTAGTGACAGCCCATAACACCTCGTCTAGATTATGCACATTGATATCCGCGTCGACCACGACAAATATTTTTGTAAGTGAAAGCTGGCCCATCCCCCACAGTCCCATCATCACTTTC
>JASHSN010000381.1 GCA_030038695.1 Nitrososphaeraceae archaeon | reverse complement strand
TTGCTGTTAATTGAATTATCGCTGTTATGGATACTGGCGATGCCACCTTCCCCACCATTTGCAGTACTACTAGATGAAGCTACCCCACCGTTACCGCCATTCCCATTGAGAGAATTACCCTCGTTAAATGAGTTGCCTCCTCCACCAGCTCCACCGTTAGATGAGCTTGTGCGAACAGCAACACCTCCATTCCCTCCGTTACTATTACTAGAGCTACCTATGTTATCGCCTCCGCTTCCCCGCTAGCAGTGCTTCTACTATCTGCGACACCGTTCGTGCCACCTTGTCCTGTTGTGGCTGCCGCCACTTTTTGGTTTAAAGGGAACCCCGAAACAGCAGTCGCTGTGACACTGGCAATTCCCAGAAGAATTATTACTAATGATTCTTTACTAACCATTGACTAGAGGAAATCACTTGAAGTATTTAGGCTTTGTAGAAGACCGATAGTAAACACTCCTCATATATGACAAGGGAGTTTTGTTCTACTAGCCTGCTCGTGGGTAGTGAGAATGACGTAGATTGATTATGTCACTATTACTTGTGGCAACAAGTCTAGCTATGGGATATACTCGATAAAAGGTAACATTACTATTGTGATAAGTATTATAATAAGATGGTTATACATTCAACTACCAGATGTAAATTACGTATAGAAGTATCGTCACGTATAAATAACTAGTGCAATATTATATTACAATGCATACAAAAGCAAGTATAGTATTAAGCATCATCACTATTGCGGCAACAATTCTGTTGTTCGCTGCTGGACCGGCAACGAACCAAGCATCCGCATGTGGCGGGGGTGGCTGCGGTTGTGGCGGGAGCTGCTACACTTATGGTGGATGGGGTACATACACCTACGGCGGCTTTGGCGTGAGCTCTGGCGGCGGCTTCGGCGGTTGGTAAATTCCCACTGCAAAACTGAAGCACCATTTTTTCTTCCCTTCTATTTTTTCTTCCCTAAAGATCAAGATTCCTAAATTATACTATTAAATTGTACTACTAAATTGTACCACTCGGGTAGTTGAAGGTAATTGTATCGGTGGGTAACCTTTTATTTCATACCTAAGCTTATTGGACCTGTTTGACGACGACCTCCCTAATCGGGTTTATTAGTGTAATTTGGTTAATGCTACTGGTAGTCGCAGCATTTCTAGTAACTCTTGCACCTTCAGTACATCTCTTGTTTAAAGGTGGAGAGCGATCAAATTGGGCAATTATTTCAATAATCCAGGGGGCAATAGCTGTAGGGCTGGTACTGTTGTTCATCTTAGGGTTAAGCAAGCTTAAGGGATTTTACGCCATAAGAAAATTACACCTGTGAACTACACATCCATTGAAATGGATGAAATTCTTAGCAAAAATCTTGGAAGAGTTCCGGGCGTGTCCACACGATAATATTTAGTCTTATGCTTTTGCACTCAGGATTTGGGTTCTTGATCGTGGAGAACATACGAAAAAACTCGAAAACGAGATTTATAGGAAGACAAATTCATTATTTTACAGAATTAGGCTCTACTCAAGAGCTTGCTATCTATATGGCTGAAAACAACTCTGAAGCGGTAAATGGCACTGCAATATTAGCAGAGCAGCAAGATAAAGGCAGAGGTAGACTGAAAAGTAGATGGATTTCTCCTCAAGGAGGAATCTGGCTATCGATTATCGTAAAACCGCCAATGCCTGCGAGCAAGAGTCCGCTTCTTAGTTTCACGGCGGCGCTGGCTGTATGTGAAACGATAGATCAACTGACAAGCCTAGAGTCTAAAGTAAAATGGCCAAATGATATTTTAATTAATCATAAGAAAGTGTGTGGCATCCTTCTGGATGTAGCGACCAAAGGCGACCGAGTGGAATATGCTGTGATAGGAATCGGAATAAACGCAAATGTGGATATTGAGAAAATTCTTCCATACTTGGATGACAGCAAACATAGTGACGTCACTTCCCTCAAAAATGAACTATCGGGCAAGTCCGTAAAAAGATCAGCTTTCTTGAAACTACTTTTCGAGAGATTTGAACTCTGCTATGATCGCTTACAAAAAGAGGACGGTTCGCCGATTATTGTAAACAAAATTAAAGATAGGCTGGAGTATAACTCAGTAATTATTGAACAAGGCAATAAAACGATAGAAGGAGCCATTATTGGTTTAGGCGTAGATGGTTCTCTCTTGATTAAACAAAATGACGGCTCTTCCGTAGAGGTTAGCTTTGGGGAAATCAGAACAAGAGATCGATAATCGTAGAATTTTAATATTTGAGCGTCAATATTTTGCTAGTACTTCATCACATCATTTTACATATTATGGATATGTCATTTACATTTGTGCCCGTACGCCCGGTCACGATTAATGACTTTAAGATCTTTAAGGCGCTGTAACTGTCATGCCTGTCCATGTACTCTTTCACATTAATAGCGCCCTCCTTTATCCTCGAGATAGTTGTCGGGGTCAATATTGCGCCAGCCGCGTTCGAATTCCCATCCACGCCGTCAGTTCCCATGCAAAGTATGGTTATATCGACTGCAGGGGGTGATTTCCATTTTAATGAGGCTGAAAGAACAGCCTCTTGATTGCGACCGCCCATTCCGTTGTTCCGAAAACGGTTAAGTTTGACAGTTGTCTCGCCTCCCATCACAAACGCAGTTGATTCCCTTGATCTAATGACGTCTTTACTCAAGTCTGCAAGAAAACTACCAAATTCTCGTGCTTCGCCCCCAAAGGAAGAGCCCAAGTTTGTCACTTTGTTTACATGCCTTGAAAGATACTTGGCTGCATAGCTGCACAGCATCGAGTTGTTGCCTATCAAAATATTATGTACCTTTTCAAATATCGGATCACCCTCTTTTGGCGTATCCTCAATTTCGCCGTCAATACCCTTCTTTATCAGCCTTTTAACTGACGTAAAAGGTCTCTGCCATAAATCATACTTTTTTAGTATATCGGCGGCGTCTTGAAATGTAGACCTATCGGGTACAGTTGGACCTGAGGCAATAATATCGATTTGGTCCCCTATGACGTCGGAAAGGATCAGAGTGAGTACAGTACCACCTCTCTTGACATAGCGCACAAGTCTCCCACCCTTAACTTGCGAGAGATGTTTCCGGATTACGTTAACTTCATTGATGGTTGCCCCTACGGACAGCAATGCGTTCGTAATCTTCTGTTTATCTTGAAGTGAGACGCCCTTGTTAGGCAGTGGTAATAGAGCGGAGCCTCCACCTGATAGCAAACAAAATATCAAGTCAGATTCAGTAGCCTTGCCTAACAATTTCATAATTTTTATTGTTCCTTTAACACCATCTTCGTCAGGAAAAGGATGGCCTGCCTCGGTTATCTTTACATGTCTGGTTTTTGTTAAATTATCATATTCTTTGATGTTATTACGTGGAACAGTGATTGCACCGCCTGAGAGTCTATTCTTTAGAATCTTCGAAACTGCCTCTAGCATTTTTGCCGCTGCCTTGCCTGCTCCCACTACGTATATCGAGTCATAGTCATCTAGATTTAATGTAGTAACATTATTGTCAATGCCAGTCAACAATAATTTGGAATTTTTCAATTTGATCGCGTTTTCGACGAGTTTTTTCGGGTCTAAATTAGTGACAGAGAATTCTAAGGCAGAAAGAGAGATCTTTAACGATCGGCTAGGGTAGTGGTCTCTTTCCAAGTCTGTCCTATTTAGAATAAGCCCCAATAGGAACGCCCCATTTCATACATTTGATCTGAAAAACTGATCGTCCTCACAGATTTCTACCGATTGATTGCAACACAGCAATTTAAGCCAAATCACAGTAAAAAATTTAATAAATGCTATCATTTTATTGATTTAATCACCATATTTTATTATATTACATACAGAATATCCAAGATATTAGCATTTTTCACACGCATTAATATTTGATAAACAATGGCGTAATGTAGACTTTTGTAGCTTCCAGATGGGTGGATGATTCAAAAAAAATGAAGGAGTCTGAAAATATCAGATATTTATCGGAAAGATAAGTTAATCAACCGTCCTTGGATAAACAGAACGGGGATGTGGATTCATGGTTGTCGATCTTAGGCTAAAAGGGATGGCTGGAAAACGAGGATTGATGTTTGTATCCTACTATGGAAGGTCACGTGCATTCATTTCGAATTATAGAACGTGGCAAGAATATCATAACTATGGCAACATTGTCGAAATCGCTTCTTCGCTGCTAAGCCACGAAACTCTGCACTTGGCCCTGAATAAGTTCTCTCTTTCAGCGTCGGAAAAGTTAGACAACTTGTTTGGCCGATCCAATATGTGGGAAAACTACCCACACGGTCTAGGAGACTTGGATAAAATTAAACGCGCCAATCCTACGTCAGTTAAAAATGCACAAAAGATAAGCAAGACCCAAATGCGGCGAAAGGTAAAGCCGGCTCTTTAGGAATGCATTAATTATCTGGCTCCCAAAAAAAGTCTGATGTTCCGGATATTCACCCCTCAGGATGCAAACAAGGCCCTTCCGGAGGTAAGGCGGAGGTTTGACATTATACTTTCTCAAAAAAATAATGTTGTTTCGTTACAAGAGGAATTGCAGAAAACAGTAGAGTCAGGATCCTCATTGGAAAGATTCATAAAAAAAAAGCAGCAGTTAAACGGAGCCGTTTCCCATTTGTACAAGGCGATAGAGCAAATTGAGGATATGGGAATTATGATCAAAAGTGTGGACGAAGGTTTGATTGATTTTCCTTCTATGAGGTTTGACGAAGAAGTCTGGCTTTGTTGGAAGCTCGGTGAAACGGAGATTAAATTTTGGCATGATAAGGACGAAGGATTCATGGGAAGGAAACCATTGGCACCTAAGGGCTTTCTAACAGGGGAAGATGACCTGACAGACTTGAGATAGATTCCATTTGGTGAGTAGTTTTGAGCTTCGACGGAATATTTGAAGATGATATCGAAAGCTGAAAATTAGCATGGTATCACACAGTCGTCTCCATATAGAAAAGATCAAGTCCCTCGAGGATCAGTTTGGAATCTTTAAAAGAATGTACCACCGATACGATAAAGTTTTCATCCTAGAATCTCTTGTAGGTCCCAAAGAGTTGTCTGAATTTTCTATCATTGGATTTGACCCGGAATTAACGATTATCTGCGACACCGAAAAATTTAAGATAATAGACCGATCAGGCGTAATTAAAAAAACAATCAAAGTTTCAGACCCACTATCCGAACTTCGTAAAATTGTTCCAAACCTTCGTGACAGCAGGTTCAGATACATAGGTGGTGCAGTGGGGTATATAAGTTACGATGCCGTGCGCTTCTGGGAACAGCTGCCAGCAAAAAATATGAAGAATTATCCTTCCCCATTGCTACAATTCGGCATATTCACGGACGGAATCCTTTATAATCACGTAGAAAAACAGGCATATTATTTTTCGATGAGACCGAACTCTCGTATCAAAGAGATAAACGATATTATCTCGGCTAACTTGGATCTTCAGGAATCAACGTTTTCGTATTCAAAACCTGTCCGAAATATTACTCGAAAACAGTTTATAGAAAACGTGAAAAAATCAAAAAAATATATTTATGATGGAGATATCTTTCAAGTTGTTCTTTCAAAGCGTATGAGCTTTAATATATCTGGAGATCTTTTAGGAGTGTACGAAAATCTTAGAAATATAAATCCTTCACCTTACATGTACTTCTTCAAGATGGGTGACCGGCATATCATAGGCTCTAGTCCTGAAATGCTCCTTCGTGTCACAGGAAAGCGTTTGGAGACTTTCCCGATTGCCGGAACCAGGCCTGTAGGAGACGACGCAAAGACGAATCAGGAGTTAAGTAGAGACCTCCTCAACGATGAAAAGGAAGTTGCGGAGCACACGATGTTAGTAGATTTAGCTCGCAACGACATTGGAAAGGTAAGTAAGTATGGCACAGTTCAGGTTGAGGAGTTGATGAAAGTTAAAAGATTTAGTCATGTACAACATATAATATCGCACGTCTCAGGGATTCTTCAGAGGGGTTTAGATTCGTACGACGCATTTAGAGCTGTTTTCCCCGCAGGCACTGTTTCTGGAGCTCCAAAACCTCGTGCCATGGAGATAATCGATGAATTGGAGCCAAATTTTCGAGGGCCGTATGCTGGTGCGCTTGGTTATTTTTCTGCAAATGGTTCATGCGATTTCGCTATTACGATCAGATCCATCTTTACCGATAAAAACAACGGCTTTATTCAAAGTGGGGCAGGCATAGTTATGGACTCTATTCCTCAAAGTGAATGGCAAGAGACTGAACACAAGGCAAACGCTATGCTCTCTGCACTTGAGAAATCAAAAAGTCCTAAGAAGCGTGTCTCCTAATTTCACTCTACGAATCTTTTAAGAGGCATATTTATTTATGTTTGGCAGGTCTAGCGTACCGGTTTGAACGATTACTGTGGTATTCTACTGGTAATTTTGGGTCCTTCTGCCTTCCTGTCAGGATTCCTACCACGACGTCATCGGATTCGATAATTCCCTCTTTTCTGAGTTTTCGAACACCTGCTGGAACTGCACCAGACGCCATTTCGCAGTCAAATCCATTCAAACCCACTACCGACATTCCGTCTGTCATATCTTCATCACTTACTTGTGTTACTACGCCCTTAGAAATTTCGATTGCTCTCAATGCCTTTGCTATATTTGCAGGTTTTCCAATCTGTATCGCGGTAGCACGAGTTTTTGGATGAAAGCCATTCTTTTGTTTATGCAAATAGTATCTCTCTACCATTTCTAGATCGGGTCTTCCACAATTCCAATCAAGTCTTTTGTTTTCAAATAAGCCATTGACTAGCTCATAAAAAGAATTTGCTCCTTCAGCATTGATTACCGCAATTCTCGGAATCTTTTTTATCCATCCCCATTGATATAATTCAAGAAGACATTTACCACAGCTGGAGGTGTTTCCGAGAGCGCCTCCTGGATATACGATCCAATCTGGCGGATTCCAGTTTAAGTGTTCCATCACTCTATAAACGATCGCTTTTTGTCCTTCTAGACGAAACGGGTTGACTGAATTGACTGTATATCCTTGCGTCTCGTCTGCTTCCGCCAGAGAGGCCTCGAGTGCATCATCGAAGTTGCCATCAACCTGAATAACTTGAGCTCCAAACTGGAATGCTTGACCTAGCTTCCCAGCAGCAACTTCGCCTCTCGGAATGTATACATCACATTCTATATTTTCATTTGCGGCGTACATCGCTGCTGAGGCAGAAGTATTCCCCGTAGAGGCACAGATCAATTTTTTTACACTAAGCATCTTTGCATGAGTAACGGCAGTCGACATCCCATTATCTTTGAACGATCCACTCGGGTTATAGCCTTCAGGCTGGAGCAGGAAATTGTCATGATTCATCATGGCGTAGTCCGCGACTTTACTCATTTTATATGGTCTAGAAAGTCTCCCCTCTGCACCATCCAGAGACACTAAACCTCCTGCACATTCGTCGAAACTCTCGGTATTTATCCCAAGAAAATTGATAAGATCTCTAAAACGCCATACGCCACTTTCATTAAAAATGTTCCCGCCGTGGTTTCTCCTCGCATAAAATACTTCGATCAGGTCCTTGGATGGCGCCACAGAATATACGATATCAAGTAGGGAACCGCAAGGACATTTGTAAAAGTCATTTTCGATCTCAAACGATAAACCGCATGAAGGATTTATGCACTTTTTAATGGCTACAGGCACACAAGAAAATCTTTCTGAATATTATTTAGACTTTTTCACTTACATATTGAGAATGGTCATATTTACCGATTTCTGGTTTGAGTTTAATCGTCCAAGCGACGTATAAAATTACGGTTTTTGAAATGACTTCTCGTACATTTTTAAAACCTGTTGTATTACGCCATCCATGTCATCTTCTCTGACCTCAGGTGATACTGCCTGCTTGAGGAGATTATTAACGGTTGTAGAAATTTCCGAACTTACCTCGTCAAAGCTGTCCACGTCATTATATGTTTGTTGGTAAAGGCGGCGAAGTCTCATTGCATACATCTGAGTCTGTTCGTTAAGCATTACTGTGTAAGCATTATTGTTGACCTTGATCTTTTCTTTCGCCATGCAGGTTCTTTCCTCTGCAAAGTCTTTAAAAAACTTGCCTACGCATTGAAATGGACGGACGTAAAAAAAGTTACTTATTGTTAGCAGACTGTAAACATTTTAGTCTTGATAATTTGTCTAACACTTTTTTATTGACAAACTGATAAGGTTTGGGAGAGGCAGGTCGTGCAAATTGAAGAATCGTTCTGAAATTGAAATAATGGCTTCTATTTTACGTTCCGCTACGAAGGATTGGGAATATAAGACTACCATAATGAATAATGCCATGGTATCTCATTCTCAATTGATTCGATATCTTGCGATCGCAGTAGAAAGGGGACTAGTTAACTATTCGGAAACGAGTGGTCTATACAGAATCACGGAGGCAGGTCTAGTATATCTTGAGAAATACGAGCAGTTACTCCGCCTTTTGCCTACCATTCCAGAGCTGCCTGAAGTGAATGAGGAGATAGAGCAAGAGATATAGTGCAGGTCCAGTAGTTTATTATTTCGCGGCAAGGTTGAGTCAGTTGAAATAGAGAAGAGATAAACACACAGAGTTGCAAAAAAATATGAGCCCTTTCTTAACAAGGGTGTTATTTGATAAGCGTAGATTGTAAAGAATTAGTGTTTGTACTAAAGGAATGCGTAAAGAGGAACCACTGCGAGGGAATGCTGCTGTCTGGGGGCCTAGACAGTAGTATTCTTGCTAGTATCCTGAGACCCAAACGATCATTCACAGTCGCATGGGACAATCGAGCCCCAGATCTTCCATATGCTAGGATAATTGCCCACAAATACAGTGAAGCTCATTCAGAATTAATCCTGAATAGTGATATTAAAGTCACACATATAATACGTGAAGTAATCCAATGTTTGAAGACTTTTAGTCCCATCGAAATTAGAAATTCGAGTGTTGTTTATGCAGGCATGATTAGCGCAAAAAAACAAGGGTGTATGACTTTAATGACTGGAGATGGCGGCGATGAGTTGTTTGCAGGTTACAATTATCTTAGGCGATATTTCACGGATGTAGGTAAATTAGATGTGGAATTAAGAAGACTCTGGGAGAAAATGCATTTCTCGTCAGCAAGTCTTGCAAAAACACTCCAGATCGAGATTAAGGCCCCTTTTCTGGACGATGAATTCATTAATTATGCTAAATCTATCCCTACTGAAAAAAAAATAGGTATGTTCTCAGGAAAGTTGTGGGGTAAATTCATCTTAAGAAAGTGCTTTCATGAAGAGCTAGGCAACCATATAGCGTGGAGACCAAAACTTGCTCAGGAAG
>JASHSN010000380.1 GCA_030038695.1 Nitrososphaeraceae archaeon | reverse complement strand
ATCACATCCTCTATAAGTCGAACCAGTAAATTGCACAAACTTATCAAGTAGCCCGCCATTGTACGCTTTTTGTTCGTTTGTATAACCATGGTCATTGTCACATGTTACTGCTTGAGTACGATCTAAACGGAACGGGTTTGCTGCATTTGTATTGTTGTAGAGTAGAGCCCCTCAAGCCATTAACTGAAGGTGTATGTAAGTTAGCTATAAACTTTGGTTCCCCTGGTGGATTAGTAGCATTAGGATAAGTGCCAAAATAGTGATCAAAAGCTACATTTTCCTGGAAAAGGATTACAATATGTCTTATAGGTGTGACGGTACTATGTGTTACTGGAAAGGCAGTCGAAATGTTTGGTATTGAAATAAACGAACTACAAACGAAGCTTGTCGTTATTGCTAGTAATAATAATAATAAGACTAGGGTAAATAATTTTAGCACTGGACGACTACATTAGTCTCCTCTATTATTGACTATATCTACATTCTGATTTTTATTTTGTCTTGCTGATTTCATGAGGCCCTTTTGATCATAATATGAGTTTTTATCGGTGCCGTCATCTTGTAAACATATTCCAAATATTTCCGTCAGCATTACTATGACCACATCTATCATATATTGCATAGAATCGTCCTTCCACATTAGCGATGAAAATTTAAGACAACAAACAATTTAGTTATATCTAAGGATTTGGTTTTCTCGTTCAGTATTTCACACACAAATGAATCTACATGGCTTATTAGCGTAAAAAAATAAAAAAAGTGGGACGCTTCTACCTTTCAGTTACTGACATCTGGTTGTTGCTACCAGATATCAACGGCCGTGGAAGCCACCGAAGCCGCCGTGGAAGCCACCGAAGCCGCCACCGAAGAACGGACCGCCGCCCCAGCCGCCGCCCCAGCCCCATGGGCCGCCCCAGCCGCCGCCACAACCACAGCCGCAGCCGCCGCCCCAGCCCCAACCGCCACATGCGAGTGCTTGGTGCGCTGCGACTAATGGACCTGATGCAAACAGTGTTATTACTGCTGCCATAGCTACACTACTCAAAGCTATTGTTTGTTTTTTTGAGATCATAGGTGTCTACTACCCCGAACATGAAAATAAAAAGATTGTGAACCAGGTGTACTAGTAATAGTTCTACTAGAATTCATCGTTTGATGTAGCAATGCATATCCAAAAATAAATATCTAAACTTAAGTTTCAGCAATATCAGTAAGTGACAATACTGAGAAAAAGTGTCTAGCAAAAGGTAAGATATGAGAATCCAGATAGAGATGAGTGATGGCATAACAGACTATATACCATCATATATAAGCAAGTTAGATACAATCCTTATATACTTTTTCTGTGTAGGCATTCTAATGTATAAACAAATACCGTTAGTGATAACGGCGTCAATATTATTGACTGCATTCTTAACAGTTGCGCTGTACACTGGTAGTGAAGTACATGCACAGGCTGGTGGAGGCAATATGACAAGCAGCAATGCTACAGCTGCTAGTGGAGGCAATATGACACAACCACTAGTACCCCCCAAGCCACATCCGTAGCAGCTGTTAGTATCGTTATAGCACAAAACAAGCCCTCCATTTTTTTGTTATGGCTATTGCAAATTCACAAAGGTCGTCTGATCGCTCTGACTGACTCGTTCGAGTCAACTTGTATCAACAAGATGTTTTTCCCGACGTTTCTTGTGAAAGAAATCTGTCGGATTATGTTTAGCTCATTCCAACATTTTGTTTTGAGGACTTAGAGTCTATCCGAAAAGTCCTGCTGTTGTGAAAGTATTACATGTATAAACAAAATGTCTAAAACTCAACAAGATTAGTTGATTTAGACATTTAGGTATCCATTTGCCAAACCTGAATTGTTATTGAGGTTGTTATTATTACGCCCGCCGTTGTTGTTATTTGTGCCGTTTCCATTGTTTATATTGTTCTTGAAGAATTGATCAAAGCAGTGGGATACTGGATCTGGATCGCTAAAATTCAGAAAGCCATTCAATAATTTGTCCATGGACTTATTTACGCATGTGTTAAAGTCTTGTTGCTGCTCTTCAGATTGTTTTTCGCCTGTGCTATTATTGCCTTTGGAAGCGAGTGATTGGGGCATATTGTAATTATTTATACTGATAGCAATAACAAAAACAGCGAGAACGATCGTTACGAGAACAAAATGTTTTATCTGAATATTTACATTGGTCATACTTCTTAATAGACTAATCCAGAATATATTGGCTTCTAACGTTCAATGAGTGATTGAAGTTATGCTGATGAATTATCTGGCAAAACTGTTAAAAAGGTTCTTCTTGAATCAGACTATTAAAACCGACATTCGATATATGCTGGTTAAACTTGTCACTAGAGTCTTAAACTGGCAGTTTGAGACCCAACAGGATTTCTTTTAAATTGGGATAATCTATACATAACAGTGCTTTGACTCAGTCAAAACTAGAAAGTAAAGGTAGAAGGACAATAGTACAAGATGCGGCATCGAATAACAGACTAGATAGAAAATTTAGAGAATTATTGGAAAAAAATGAACGCGCACTTATTTGCTACTTAGTACCAGGGTATCCAGATATTAAAACTAGCGAGAAATTAGTATCAATTCTTGTAAAGGCAGGCGCCGATATTATTGAAATAGGTATTCCTTTCTCTGATCCTATTGCA
>JASHSN010000048.1 GCA_030038695.1 Nitrososphaeraceae archaeon | reverse complement strand
GCTTTTCTGTATACCTCCTAATCGACGATAATTTGTCAATTCCTCTTGCAGACCATAGGCAGCCGATTTAAGGTCAATCTTTTCTTCTTCCGCCTTTTGTTGGATAACATTTATGAAGACAAGTGCTTGATGAAAATCTATTCCCAAGTCTTTTAATTGCCTAGCCGATGGAAGTATATCCTGCACTTCTACAATTTTTGCCTCTCTTGCTTCAACGTTATATCTTGCCTTATCAATAGTTCTGAATGCTTGGTCAATTTGCATCCTCTGTTCTACAAGTTCTTGTCTTTGACGTTGTATCGATTGTAGCTCATCGTACCTTCGTTTCCGCTCGTCCAACATTGTCTTTAGAAATCTAGTTCTGACTGATTGTTCATCATCAGGATCCGAATTTACTGATGGTTTATTATCCACTGGATTTGGTATAGGAGCCCTACGCTGAATTCTTGGCCACTCTTCCCTTTCTTGGGTTTGAGTCCTAAAACTTTCTAACTGTCTTGTTGGCCTTACCGTTTGGATTCTTCTTTCGGGTTCAGAGTCCCATCCTTCTTCTAAGTTAGAAGGATCTCCGTCGTATGTAGGATCATATTCAGCATTAGGATCGGTGTAAATATCAGGATCATAATCCGGATCAGAATCAAAGTCTATATCCTCTATATCTGAGGATGGTTGCGATGTCTTGCCAGTTGTTGTTGATTGATTGACCGGGTTGTAATTTGGTGAAAAACGGTCTTCTTTTTTCGGATGTTCGATGTCTAAATTATTAACTGGTTGTATATCTTGTAAAATGAATCTAGATAATGGACATCCAGAAGGTTCATTTTTAGATTCGAGATGGGGTTCCTCAGATGAGACTAAAGGCTGTTGTTGACTATTTTGAATCTCTTGAGATTGTGGTTGCGATATAATTTGAAGATTTGAATATTCTGATTTTAAAATCGTATCTTTTGCTACTACACTAGGCTGTTTAGGCTGTTCTTGCGGAATTGAATCTGAATTAGCTTCATATTTTTGCTTATCTTTTGACGCTTTCAAAATGCCAGAAACACTTCCGGTCGAAATACCTAGATCGTGAGCTATGTCTTTTTGAAATTTACCCTGTGAGGCCTGTTGAATGACCTTTAATTTTAGCGCTTGAGGTAGCATTATGAATTATTACGGGGTTCAAATATTTTAATCGGATGTTCAAAAACATGAAACTATAATTACCTCTTTCACGTAACTTACCTTTGCGAGAGCGAGAGCAAATCGCTAGACGGATTCTTGACCTGATTAAAATATTGAATCGAGTCAAAATGAATATGGAGAAGAGCGATTGACATTTAGTCTTATCAGGTTATCATTTTCTGAAAATCATAGATTGTTCTCAAAATCTCTTCTTGATACCTACCCAGATCTTGTACCCAAGTCGAGAACCATTCCCTAATCTGTTTGTCATGGCTTAGAATTGTCAATAAACATTGTATCGGTGAGAATGAGGGCTCCTTAGGCTTCAGATTATTATAAACTTGGCTATAGTGTTTGATTGGCTGCACAACTTGAAAACGATAATTATTGTGTAGATTAAGAAAATACAAAAAGGTTATTTCTTCTGCAAATGCTTTCTCTACTACATCTATCTTAAAAAAACGACTTATTTGTTCAGTTTGTTGTGATTTGATAACATCAGCAATGGCCTCTTTTTTAACTAGATCCTGAAATGATACTGGGTCATAGGCTGAGGGATCTAAGAATATATTAATTTCTAAGAGCAATTGATACACTGGAGCCGTTTTCTGGTAAAGATATGATCTAGCTTCCGGTGAATTCTTGTCCTGATCCTGGCTAATTGTACTTGATATATAATTAGCCCATTCCGTTATACCCTTTCGATGTAATTCAGAAAGCTGTTTTTGGCTATGCAAAGCCACTGCTACTACCGAGTCATGAAATTCCTTATTACCGCCTTCAAGGAATGATTTAGCCATGATATCTGAACGAGCTTGTCTATCTAAAATTATACCAAAATTATGTGCAGACATCGTATTCAAAACTCTTTTCAATAGATCCCACTTTCCAAAGACTAAAGGCAATTTGCTTCGATAATTTGAGGCAATTTTGTCATAATAATTTTCAAACGATCTGTCGTCATAGTAAAGTCCATGCTTTAATATATCCCTCTCTCGATTCTGAACAAGGCTCTGTACAAGCAATAGACCAAAAAGAGATAGCTCGTATAGATTGTTCCCATTGGTGCTGGGCCGTATTAATATTGTTTTATGAAGCTGAAAATGCCAATCGGTTTTATTATATTCCATACCATCTGCATTCCCGTACTCATCGATCCATGTTGTTTTATGCGGCGTAGGGGTGTAGTCTGATAGGGTTTTCTCTATCTGGTCTCTCGTAGCTCGTGCTTCTGTTATCGTTTTGGCTAATTCGTCTAAGGTTATACCAGGATGTATGGCTAGAATTTCCAAAATGATTTGATCGAGGGTAATCCTGTTAGATGAAAGTATCGTACGTTGGATCCAATTATCACACATTTGATTGAACTGATCGAGTTGAAAAGAATAACCATGTCCTGAGGAATATTTTAGGTATTTGCCAAGAAATAATTCATAGAACTCTTCAACCATATTTAGCCGAATTACATTTGTACTAGTGGTCCTACTAGTAGTGGTAGTAGCTGAATGACTTTTGTACTCGTGGCAAAATGTCATCATAGCGCGCCAAAACGTTTGAGGATCAATTACTTTCTCCATAATCTTGTCATAGTCTGTTATCAGTACACAAAGCCCACGTCCTGTGATCTTGTAATAAATTTGTTGTCTGCCTTTACTCATTAGCTCCCCTTTACCTGGATTCCTGTCAACCGTTTTTTGGGTGAATCCCTTCCTCTCCAGATCCTTGAATGCATGCCATATATCAGGATGGTGATGTTTTTCTTTTAATGATGATTCCGCTTTACTGACTGACATTTTTCCATCAATCGCTATTAATTCCAAGATTTCCATCCGTAATTTTGGTCGTCTTTTATTTGGATTAAACATTGTCTCTGAAAGTATGGTTGTCACTATAAACAATACATAAACCCTACTTTTAAACGTAAGTGATTTGAGAAATATACTATATGTCTAATATAGACAAAATAGAATTACGAAGAGTTCAAGCCTTACAGGGACAACGAAGCCTTACGCTAGTTTTCCCGAAAGGGTTTGCGACAGAGTTGGGTGTACGAAAGGGCGATTTTTTGAAATGCCAAGTAGACAAGAATCGACTCATTGTAGAAAAGGTGAATCCATAGAAATGATACAGAAGGGTATTTCTAGAGAAAGATCGCAAGACTCTGCAACAGCGACTGAAACACAGTATACATGTGATCAGAAAAATGTTGAAGAGGAACAGACAGCTGATTCATTTCCACGAGATATCAAGAGTAAAATAACGATGCTTCTGGTCGTTATTGACCAGATCGACTCGGATTTCAAGCAAGCAAGGGAATTGATTCTTGAAATAGCAAAACGGTTGGATGAAGAAGGAGTATGCGAGAGAAATGAAATTTCGAGAACACTGAAAAAAATTTTAAGAGATAAAATTCAAAAGGGCAAGGTTACCGAAAAATGGATTGAGGAATGCTTACCTCCTGAGTATAAACGAACGTATGTAAAAAGCGAACTGAGTTCGCTTTCGAAACAGAAGAAACCAGAATTAGTCAAAGTTAGTACAGGAGGAAAACACACTCTATTGGAAGACGATAATGGTGTCAATCAGCAACCGTCTAATAGAATGGAGTCAGACGATAGACTAAAGCAGAAACAGGCTAATGAGCTTGAAGCATTAACCAAAGAAAATGAGGAATTGAAAGAAGTCGTTCGAAGACAGACAACTATGCACAGTGCTGATCATGTTTCACAGTCAGAATTGGAGTTTATAGTAACAAAGGCAAGATATGATGATCTCAGACACGCTATGAACGAAAGTGACAATCTAATTTACCTTATTTTTGACAAAAGTGGAACATTCATGCACACTAGACCTGATATTTTTGATAGTCAAAGTGATGGAAG
>JASHSN010000379.1 GCA_030038695.1 Nitrososphaeraceae archaeon | reverse complement strand
CAATAAGATTATTAATAATGTTTTGAGAGGAAAAGGCATAATTTTCGTGACTATGTTAATAAAATCATCGTCGGTACTATTGCTATCCAAATGACCAGAAGGATGTATGTTAAAATCGGGTAAACTAAAATTAATTTCTCAATGTCCAAACAAACACCTTAGGAACAGCCTTCCGTAACAATTTATTTAATTCGTTCTTCGCTTAGCAGCCCACTACCAGGATACCTAGCCTAGCAGCCTCTATATGCCATGCCCGACTTATCTAACCCAAGTGTAATCCTCTGAAATTCCTAGTCGATTAATGACCAGACAGCCGATCGATCTTTCAATCGTTATGGTCATGCACAACGATTACCAATATCTTGTATAGTATCATGCAGTTGTGCAGAACGTCCAAAGTCAAACAATCACAATGTCTCGCCCAATGGAAAATAACTCACATTAATGGCTCTTCTCTTATTTTGATGGTACCGTCAGTCAAAAGATTTATTCCCATAATATTAAGAATTCCTGCTCCTAATTTTTCTCCCTCCCTATTGACAATGTTTTTTGCCATTTTTAAGCGATAAGCTGGTGCCCAGTGCTGACCTATCTTATATTTTCCTCGTATTACTTGCGGGATCAGCTTAATTACGGTAACTTGTTGCACAGACGACATATGGGAATCAAGTGATTCGTACTTTCCTTCTTTTTGATACTTTTTCATAAGCGAATTTAGAGCCTCTGCTTTCTCCTCATTATTATCAATGGTCATCGCATATCCTTTGATGACGACGCTAATGTAAAGAGTATCGGCCTGTGAAGCGTCAGTAGGATGAAAATAGTAAGATGGCAAGAAACAGACGTGTCGATCAACCTCGAATCCAACTTTCGAGTTTCTTTTGATATTATCTAGTTTTTCACCAATAGGATGAGAATGCATATAAATTGTATCTGACTTTATTCTTCCGTGTGAACATACGTGTGGATCATTTGCATGTATGTATACAAAATTCATCGGTATGACTTGCGGATAACCGTTGACATCTACAGAGGCTATTCTACCGACGGGCTCAGTGTTCAGGAATTCAATAATTTTTTGTGCGGATTGTATTTCTAATTTCTTGGTTAGCTGCATCTCAATATCTAGATATTTGTTACAAAGAGACTGTAACGGCCTATTTACCTAAACCTTGGTGAAGAAAGATCCTTCTTCGATTTGTTTTAATCTCTCTATTAGTTCTTGGAAAGTTATCAATGGCACTATTTTTACTGTGTTAAATCTTCCTGCAGTTCTCTCCATGAGTTCCTGTATGATATGTGCATTTCCTGCGTCCACAACCCAAAGAAATGTGTGTTCCAGTCCAGAATGAAATTGATGTAACATTTTCACTCCCATTTTTTCTGCTCTTTTCTCAAGCGTCGGGGCTCCACTTAACAAGTCTTGTCTAATTTCTTTATTGTAAAGAGGGCAAGCTGCTTGCGTATGTTCTCCATAGACTCCGTATAAAGCCATAATATACTGTATTCAATGGGATCTTATTTATGTAAATGCTTTTTATTGCTTAGGTATATGTCCTCCTCCAGTCCTCCGAGCAGATATAATGCTTGGCCAGATCGGTTCTTCAAAATGTAATCCTCGCAATGAAGACTTCATCCTCTACTAGCAAGGGTATGTAATGGCCAAGATTGAAGCAATAAACCACGGCATTACAAACTACTCATATACATATGGCAACCCGTTTTTGTTATACTGTCAAGAACACAGCACCGACTGATGGTTTATATCCAACATCGCAAGCATAATGCACGACGACTTCCCATATGCTTGTCTCTCCCGTAGGGACATCTGGTGATAGAGTTGATGCTATTGAAAAATATGAGGTGACGGTGTAGGTGGACGGTTTAGTTCAGGAACTTCGATTATCGTAAATCATATAGTAGCGGCAACGATTCCTGAACCGGCGACGTTGTCTGTGAGTATATCTGTTATCTGACGTTATCTGAACGCGTATCTAATGGTAAATGTGTGGACTCGACAACTTAATACAAAAGTTAAAGTGGAGATAGGATCACAAGTAAAGCAGAAGACTTGAAAAACGCCGATACAGAAATTGGTAATGCTTTTGTGGAAGTGAAAGCGATATGCGAAACAAACCACTCTCAAGGTGTTAAAAGAGTAGCCAAGAAAAAGACATATGTATGTGGTCTATGTTTGGAACCTTTTCTTCTAGATGTCGGGAAGAATTGTTGTATTAGTTTATGCAAAAAATGCTGGGACATTGGTGATGTGCAAAGTACTTAGCAAACTAACATGTGTTTTCGATGAATTACTTCACCTTATGTGAATATCAACCGTGCCGTTAGGGCAATGCATAGAGTCACCTGACTACTAATATAACCTCAACGAATAAGTGTAAGAATTGACCTTCAGATAAAAAATTAGTGGTTTATCACATACGAACAAGCACTGTCGGATTGGCTGTATTTTGGCAAAAGCCACCATCGCAGTTGTTCAGCTACGGATGGTCGATGAAATTGCTTCTGTCCTATTGTGTAGAAGAGCTTTTAAAGACGACAAAAATAATTAGGATTTGTCATTGGATTTACCTGTTCATCTTTCAAACGGCAAAACTCTTAGCATACAAGTTAAAAAAAGTAAAAGGGCAAAGCGTTTGACATTGAAAGCAAACATCTTTGGAATTCATATCATAGTTCCAATGATTTATTATGAGATTGAAATAATGAAATTCCTAAACCTAAAAAAAGATTGGATTCTACAAACATCCGAATATTATGAGAGATTACGAAATGAATATGGTGAAGAGAATCTAAAATTAAACACAATTGCTTTTCTAGGCAAAAGGTACAATCTTAAGATAACTCGGGATGTGGCAACTTCTGTAATTGTTTCGGATAACTTGAAATGTATAACTTTTCATGTCAATAATAGGCGCAAGTATAAGGATGATCTCAATAAATGGTATTCCACACAAACTAGCAAGATAGTAGCGGAACGTCTTACTCAGATTAGGAGAATGAATCCAGAATTGCCATCATATAACAAAGTCACAATAAAACATCAACGTTCAAGCTGGGGCAGTTGTTCCAAAAATGGAAATCTGAACTTTAATTTGTTTTTAACTTCTCTACCTCTAGAGCTGATAGATTATGTAATTATTCATGAACTCGCACATTTAGTAGAGCTCAATCACTCAAAGGAATTTTGGAAGATTGTTGAGGCAATAGATCCGGAATTTGAATCTCATAGGAAATTGCTACGCGATTATAAGCTACTAACTAATTGTGTGCAGTAATTGTACTAAATACATTTCTATTTTTCTTAATGTGTATGTCATCGCCAATTATTGACACGGCATCTTAACTTTATCATCATTTGAAGACTAGTTGTGCTAACTTCCATAAGATATGTGAATATAAACCAATAGAAGTACGAAAATTATATGGATGCTCTCTCTTTACCATGCGTTCTTAATGTGATATCTAATGAGAAGGCTCTGGCACCAATTTTCGGGCTTTTTTTGTACCTATGGAGGATTTCTTTTCTACTGAAGGTCAAGGTGTAAATTGGATGACGATATCTAGACTCATGAGCACTATCTACGGCCAGTTTTGTTGTTTTGATTATAACATATATATGCTCAACGATTTCGTTGATGCTGACCTAGATAGATCTAGTGGAAAAAAAGGCCAATATTGTTTCGAAAGCACAGGTTTCAATCTTTGTGATAATGACTACTGCAGCCAGCTTAATTTTGGCTGTAATAACAGATATTCAACGCATTCCAACATAATTATTAAACGAATTGGAATAGGTCTGTCTATTCCGGCCCCAAAATTTCACTTAATGATAGATTCGTCATCACGTCTGTAGCTATCGCTGTAACATTGCTCTCAAAGATGTGAGATGCACGACGAACTGGTAAAGATGTCAACATAATGCACGATGTAAGGATGATAACCAGACGATATTATAACGGTCAATTGTTCCATTTCAAAGTACCTACAATAGGGTATTTTTTTGTGTTTGTAACCAATATTTGCCTCGCTAAGCCTATAATGGGGTACTTTCTCATAAGTGAATATAGAGTTCGCCAAAGTTG
>JASHSN010000378.1 GCA_030038695.1 Nitrososphaeraceae archaeon | reverse complement strand
ACAAGTTCATTTTTACACGCAAAATTATTTTAACTACACTTTCGTATGAGTGTATGTATTGGTACCTGTTCTGGCATAAAATTTTTTCAAAATCGGCTAACTAATATCCATCATAATTAGATATAACATAAACCATCGTATTTCACTGGCCTTAGAGATGTCTGTACCCTTGTGTACTATATTTATGATCCTTGGACTCAATTCAGCTTTTCTTCCGGGAAAATGTCAAGCGTATTGGATTAAAAATAATTCCAATAAACAGACCCAAATCAACGCTTTTTAATAACAACGAATATGATGTTCAATACCTTCAGCATCAATATTAGCTATATCTTCATCTACTCCAATCATTTTAAAGAACTCTGATAGTGTAGTATGCTTTTCCTGAATATTTTCTGCTACCTCGATACCTTCCGTTGTCAGATTAATCCCTCTACATTTCTCATATTTTAGATGTTTACTTTCAAGTAGCCGTCGGAGCATCTTAGTTACGCTTGGTAAACTTACGTTGAGAGACTTGAGAGAGAACAAAGTCTTACTGGATCAATCTATAATAGACACGATAAGGGAACATTTTATTGAATTACATGGAGACCGCGCATAAGTGAGGCTTTAAATGGACTTATAACAGCTATATTTGGCATACGTTGTCCCTTCAAATTTGTGCTATGCCTGGTCACAAATTATGGGATTTTTCTAACCCGTGGGAACATTAAATCTGCCAGTCCGCTTGTTGTACTATCTGAATCTCTGAATAGGATGGTTTATTATTGGTTAACGCCATCTTATTCTCCATTACATAAACTAGATTGTCGGAACATGACCGCTAAGACGTATTGTAATTGTTTAATGCAGAAGCAATGGCCTGATTGTTAGTCGCTTTTTCGTATTGCTCACCCGCCTCTTAAGCAGTGATATGAGATTGTTTGGTCTCATCTACTGCAAATACCGCTTTTGACATAGAGAGCGTCAATGCGCCAAGATCCATATTTTGTACTCGAAGATCGTTTCAAAAGTTATAGTCAACGCCCAAGTATGTACCAATCATCCTCACAATGAACATCTTGAGTGTGAAATGAACTTTGATGCTCGCATTGTGAAATGTTTAAGATACACAAACCGCGTATATTTCAAGGGACGTTCCTTCAGGCTCGGGCGTCTTACTAGGGCTATATCCCGACACTTGCCACTGACTGAGAACCCGAGGCGCTGGGGTCACTCCAGGACTGTCTTCTACAATCTTAAAGTCAGTGGTAGAACTACCTTTTTCAAAATAACCGCCTCCGGTGAGGATTGTTCCGGTAGGGCAGTCTGCGGCCGAAGCTACTAATACATCGCCACTTATATCGACTTTATTAACCACATATTGAACAGTAATTTGCTTTGGCACACCGGGACTAGTCGTTGCTAGAGTTTGATGTTTCAATGGAGCTTGAATCAGCACATGGGTTTCAAACGGAAGCAGAAGCTGTGCCAGTGCAAAATTATATGGCCTTATACCAGCACTGATAATTGTAGTCTTTGCTACTGCTCCTGTTAGTATTCCCGCCGCTAAGATCACTACAACAAATTTTGTTGATAATGACATTTGACTGTTATATGGAGAATCAATAGAATCTTATAAGGATAACATATCTTGAAGGAGCAATCATAGAAGTCCGTAGTGCCATATGTCTTCTAGGCGTCTATATGAGAGCTTCAGTTGTAGTAACATTCTCTTATGTTCTTAGCGAGTGGGTTAAAATCTATCGACCATCGAAGGCATATGTCACGATTATAATATTAGGCAGTCTGTCCACACCCCACCCGCTATGAACTGTTCCGTCACCTGGCTTTTTGTGGACAGACCAATATTTCTGGGGCTGTGACCCGTGGATTAAGCTTGATGAACTTGGCGTTCGCTGCTATCTGTCACCAGGTGTCTGCATCTAAGATAGAGCATAGACATTAGACACCATCAAGTATGTATCATTCGGTTGACTTGCGAATTAGGTGGACGTAGATATGCAAAGTCTTCAACAAGATCACCGCTTCCTCTCAACGATGGGATGCCTATCTCGAACGGTCAGCAGATATATAGAAATCCCATTGGTCTTTATACTGTAATCTATCATCCGTTGGCCGTCGTTAAGTAGTGTTAATGTTTGTTGCACATAATTTTTAATATTAGACTGTCTGTCCACATCTCGAGGACTCTAGAAACTGATGTTGCCAAGCTATTAGGTGTTTGCCATTTGTGAGCCGACCAATCTTATACTACTGCGCCACAGGTTCCCCGACCTTAAAAGATAGACGATCTAATGATCATTACAACTATATGTCGCCATTCTTGATATTAGACTGTCTGTCCACATCTCGTGTTGCTGCCAAGATCTCCCGTCCCATCCTCATGTGTTTGTCATTTGTGGGCAGACCAATCTCATACTTCGGCCGGTCATTATTCCGTGGTTTAAGCGAAAATAGAAGTGTGGGGTGTTCGCCATTGATCAGAATCTGCCGATTATGGGATGTCTATTTTGTCTCTTTGTGGAGTTGAGTCGATTAAATTGAGAAAATCAATTCTGTGTGTTGTGGAGCTTCTAGTGGTATTGATAGAGATACTGTCATCAAATTAGTTGAATCCGGCTACTAGGTTTTCCGGCTCGCGCGAAGTTACAATATTAACCTTGCAAATAGTTCTTCTGGAACGTCATCTAGGGGGCGTATATTCTAATTGAATTTGATATTACTAAGCTAAAGATATTTGATTATGTTATTACCAAAATAAGCTCAGAAACTAAAGAAAATATGATTTATGGTCTGGTAAATAATGCAGGGTATGTAGAACCAGGTTTACTGTGAATGACCTACGAAATCAATTTGAAACAAATTTCTTTGGTCTTGTAGATTTTACCAAAAAGGTGTTGCCATTGATGCTACAGCGAAGAGAAATAGGAAGCAGAATTGTAAATGTAAGCTTGCTAGCTGGATTAGTATCATTTCCTCTGATCGGGGCCTATTCTGCATTAGAAGCAATATTTGATGCTCTTAGAATGGAGCTTTGGAATACAAATATCAAAGTTATAACTATCGATCCTGGAGTTATTGAAACAAGCATTTATGAAACATTGAAACAAAAGATAAATGGATACGGAACAATGATAATGCTTCAAGATTCATTCCAGCATATAACAAATATTTTACGAAAAGGGGCCTCAAAGGATTAAAATCAACAGTAGTGGCTAATGTTATCCATTACCTTACAAGGATAAATATATCATTGGCTCTAGAAAAGAGAAATTCGCAGTTAAGCTGCGTCCTTTCATTAATGATAGATTGTTTTATTCTTTAGTGGCGAAAAGACTACATTCTAAATAAAGGACCTGTACTATCACAAATAGATACCGAATGCTATAACATATATATCAAATCAGGCGTGATCTGGTTTTTAGATATCATATTCTAAATCTCAACATATCGTATCTTAATTTTTCATCATCACTACTCTAGACAAAAACAAACGATAACAGAACTTGTGGGACTATTAATACTGTGAAGTTATACAATTAAATATCTAAAAAGTCAAAAAATTTATTTCATGAATTTATTCAGCTTTCCTTTCTCTTTAATTTGCTTGTTAGTTAGTTCTCTAGTTTTCTCTTCAATTTTACCTTCTCTTTGGACAAAACTAGCTTTTGGAGATGGATTAACACAGGAACAGCTAACGGCATCTTTAGGAAATAGAAAGGCGGATCTTCTCATTAAAATGATTCCATCAGTAGTCACAACGGAAACGTTACAAAATGGCCAAAAACCTGTTATGGAATTTAGGTTATTTGATTCGAACACAAACAAATCGTTTAGCCACGTAACCTATTATATCATTATCGAGAAGGATGGTAAGCGATTACTCGCAGACTTGTTTCATGATCATAATGGTGATTTGAAAATTCTGATTAATCCGACTAATACAAGTAGAGTATACATTAGTGGGCAACAAGATCCTCTTCTAGGCGCATACATTGGAACACCAGGTAACCCAGTGACTGCCTCAGGACCTGTATTTACAAAAGGGGGATTGTATCATTTTGTGGTAAGGATAGAGACAGTAGATGCTGACAGCACATTGCTACCCGATAATCAAGAGCCTGTATACGATAGCTGGTTGAGTGTAGGAATTGCAGTAAATCATGAAATCGATTTTAATGGTAAACATATTCTGATCAAAATTATATCTTACTATGATAAGTTAAACAACGTCACATTCCATCCTTCAAATAGATCATTTGATTGGTCAATGCCATTTAATTGGAATTTAACTCGTATCAAACAACAGCCTATTTTCGTGCATGAAGAGATTAGGCTTCCGAAATCTTGGAAAGGCTTTGGTGATTCATTATTATTCAACGCAACAGTCAACGGTCAGCCGCTAGCAGATAGTTCAATAGCTCTCGATCCCTTTTCGGTTCCTAACGAGATGGTTGTACATTACCTGATTAATAAGAATGATCTCATAGATTTTGCAAAGAAAGTCAATTCTGATGATAACGGTCTTATGAAATTTACTCTATCTCCGGTAAGTAACACTGACCAGATCGCTAACTCATCTAATACAGGTAGTAACACTAGATAGTCCCTACCATCTAACATAATTATGTTACTAATACCTCGTATTTTGCTACATCTAATCTGAAGCAATAGGTCTATGGTACACTGCATTTTTATCACAATAGGCGTTCTTAGATCCGAGAGGTACTGGTTTCGGCTTTGAGGTTTCAAGCCTCATAGACGCGTTTACGTCTGAATACAAATCGTGAAAGACTGGGTAACAAAAAAAGGAGAGAGAATTAATGACCTTTGACGCTTGTGCTCTTGTCTTTATCAGGAGCAGCAGCCGCCGCAGCCACCGAAGCCACCGCCGAAGAAGCCTCTGTGCCCAAAGAAGGAGAAGGCTTGTGCCTGGTGCGATGCAAACAAGGTATCTGCTAATGGCCCTGATGTAAACAGTGCTATTACTGCTGCAATTGCTGTTATGCTGAGAGCAATTCCTGTCTTTGAATTCTTATAACTAATTGATAATAAAGAGGATGACGAATTTCATTTCTGGGTATCACTTATGATATGGCATCTCTACTGTTACGTTCGTTTCGCATATCAAAGCTACGCATAGAAAACTTTTACATACTAAGAATAAATAAAACGCCTTCCACAGCTCTGTTGCACAATTCACTTATTACTTCGTACTCTATCTATCCGTCTACATCTTCATAGCAACAAACATGTTATACAATGATGCTTTCATGACCAACTCCTTAGTCATGTTATGAAATTTTCTAGCATTTACATACTCACCAAACATTCTCTTGATACTAGA
>JASHSN010000377.1 GCA_030038695.1 Nitrososphaeraceae archaeon | reverse complement strand
GTCCCATCATCACTTTCTTCGCCTGGCCTGGATAACGTTTCTTTATGGAGATGATTGCGATACCCTGAAACCAACCTGCGGATGGCATTGCGAAGTCAACTACCTCTGGCTGCAATATTCTGATTAAAGGCAAAAAAGAACGTTCAATAACTTTCCCGATATACGCATCTTCAAGTATTGGTTTACCAACCACAGTTGCCAAGTATGTTGGTTGCTTTCTTCTCATCGAGCCAGTAAGTGTGAAGGTGGGAAATGGCTCTGGTGGAGTATAATATCCTGTATGATCGCCGAATGGACCTTCCATGCGCATATCGTTAGGATCTACATATCCTTCCAATACAATTTCGGCGTTGGCCGGAACTTCCAAATCAATCGTACTGCATTTTACAAGCTTAATTCCTTTCTTTCTCATAATGCCTGAAAAGAGGAATTTATCTATCCCTTCAGGAACAGGGGCGACCGCAGTAAGAACAGTGGCTGGATCGGCGCCTATAATCACAGCAACTTCGATTCGCTTCCTCTGTTCTTTTGATATTTCGTAATGCAACGCACTACGCTTATGCGCCTGCCAATGAATTATTGCTTTTTTTTCGTCAATTATTTGAATTCGATAAACACCTAGATTTCGGATAGCCGTGTCCGGGTGCTTTGTAACAGTTAACCCGAAAGTGATAAACTTCCCTGCATCCATCTGATATGATTTCAAAATTGGAAAAGAATTCAGGTTTGCAGCTTCTGTTTGTATTATCTGCTTGACAGGTCCGGATTCTACCATCCTAGGACCGTACTCGGATATTTCTGATAGTTTAGGTAACATTTTGAGCTTGTCTAACATACCAGATGGTAATCTCAGCTTTGTAAGATCTACGACACGCTCCCCTATTTCTGTAAAATCTTCGATCTCTAGTGCAATTCGCAATCGCTTTAATGTCCCGAAGGCATTACCAAGGATAGGGATATCAGAGCCATCTACATTTTCAAAAAAAACTGCTGGCTTCTCTCTTGCATACATCAACCGGCGCATAATTTCTGCGATTTCCAAATTGGGACTCACTTTCGTACTTATCCGCTTTAATTCTCCGGCTCGGTCCAGCGCTTCGATATATTCTCCTAAGCTTTCGAAAGGCACAAAATGGTATCAATGGGATAGGTTAGATAAGCATTCTCTAGTCGAAACCCTTGTACCCAAGGATGTCGAACTGAGGGAGGGAGACAAACTCATCGCTGTGAAGCTGATGGCTAAATATTTCGATTTGCGAACATTTGGAGATCAAACCAACTCATACATGATGGTAGATGAAGTGCACACCTCACGCAGTTATAGCTCACGCACGAGCATGATACATGACTTGAAAATTGTAACATAGAATTTAGTCATCAAAGATGCTTACTAGCTGATAAAAGAGTATAATATCATAACAACCAGCTTTATCGTTACCGAAATGATACCCGAGGGTCATTATAACTACATGTTCGCAATGAAAAGAGACGCTCTATTCCGTACTCTCAGGAAGTAAGCCACGGTGAATATGTCAATATAATAGCGAAGGGACTTCTAACATTAGACATATGATCTGAAAAATTGTTGTTGAGCTGGAATAATAGTCCCAATATTTGCGTCTGATATCCAATTTTGGGAGGAAGTAATGTCTTCCCCTATACCTGAATTGTAATGCTTATCAGATTTTGAATGAAACAGGAAGGACTAGCGACCCTTTTTAATCCTTAATATCAGACTTTTCAATCTCTGGACTTGGTTCTCTCTGATAAAATGTCGGATATGATAATCATACATGCTATCATAACCCACTGATTTAGGAGTGTAAGTAAGGTAATAATAAAGCATATAAATTGCTCCTAGTCTCCCAGTGATTTCACCTGTAATGAAATACTTCAAGAACCTTCCGAGAGCGAATATGGGATGGTATCCTAAAGTTCGCATACTTGCACCAAATTCATAAAACTTATGTGTTTTACCTAGAGGCCTTATATGTTCAAATTTTGTATCGCTTATCACATTATAAGAATAACCACAACGACTGGCTTCGTATAGAATCGCAGACTCGTAGCCCATTTGCTCCGGATAATAACCATGCCAAATGCTTCTCTCGAAAAACGAATTCTAATAAATCTTCCTGCTCCGTGCGGCATAACGGGATTATAGTTAAAATAGGTGCCTGAAGCGATCGCCACTGATGGATTTGTATCCATAAAGGTGATTATTTTTTGAGCATAATCTCGTGGGTAAATAGTATCGTCGGTGGCTATCATGTGACAATCAGTTTTTTCCAGGCCTCTGTCTATATTTAGTTTGATGGCAGCATTCCAGTTCTTCACCACCCTGCTAATATCATATCCTAAATCGGGGTTCGTGATAACATATAGACACGGCCAATCTTTCTGCATATCCTCTAGGATATGTTTTGTTTTGTCTGTCGATCCATCATTTATGACTATAACATGTTTAGGTTTTATCGTCTGCGCTTTAATCGAAATTAACGCCCGCATTATAGTTTCTTGGGAATTTCGACAGGTTACGACTACAAAATAGGTCTCCACTTGATAGGATTTTAAACATATCAAAGTTATTAATAGTGTTCTAATTAGGTGCCGAGTCTATTTTGCTACCTACCTGTATCTTAGGTATTGTACCGTGTAGCAAAAGGAAGATATGTTAACTGCAACTATTGGATATCAGCCGCCGAAGAGTCTGATAACAACTGAATGGTGGAAAAATTCTTTAAGATGCAGGCTTCAATTTTTCTCCTTATTATGACAGTACAAGAGAATTTGATAGATGTGATAATAAGAACAAGAAATTCCGACAAAATGTTGAGGGAGTGCCTACAGTCAGTGCTCGATGACGTTCCAGTAAGGAGGATTATACTCGTAGACAATGGATCTACTGATAAAACAATCGAAATTGCATCCTCATTTGAGAAGGTCGACATCTATGTGAAACCTAATCTTAATCTAGGACAACTCATAAAGTATGGCTTCTCTGTGGCGGAAACCGAATGGGTTGCTGTCATTGATTCGGACATGGTTCTAACAAAAGGGTGGTACGAAGATATGAGTAGACATACGAACATATCTGATGCTGTAGAGGGATGCAGAATAGATCATTATACATTCGATATCCCTGGTTTAGGCGGTCCTCTAGTAATTAGGAGAGAACCAGTCGTCAATTTAGAGTTAGATCTGCCTTTCGGAGAGGATGCTGCCCTGAACTTTAATT
>JASHSN010000376.1 GCA_030038695.1 Nitrososphaeraceae archaeon | reverse complement strand
ATTCGACGCGAATATTTGCTCCATCTATTTCTAGGTTGGCGAGGCAACATCGATTTTGATGTGGAATTTGTGAAACGATGTGTATCCCGCGGGCAGGATTTGCTCCAAGCTTGCTTGACACTAGCTTGTTTGAGCCTGCGACTCTTCGGTTTCTGTCGTTGTATGCCCGATAGGCTGTTTCACGTGGTCAGCTCTTAAGTCAGCCGACATCTACAGCCGAAAGCTCTACCAGGCTGAGCTACCGCGGGACATTTTCGTGTCGCAAGAATACTATATAATCGTGACTAGGAAAGAAAGGAGGTCAAACTAATTTGCGCGATATGCTTCTATAGGCAAGGTCTGCTTCGTCAGCTCATCTGCAGTCAAGCAAACGCGCGATATCCTTACAAAAATAAGAAATAATGCTGTCTGCGCCTGCGCGTTTCAGAGCAGAGATCGAAGTCACTTTCCATTCATTTTCATTGATCCAGTTGTTATTGGCAGCAGATTTTATCATTGCATATTCTCCCGAGACAGTTTGCGCAGCAATCGGAAATCCGAACTTCTCTTTAACCATCGAAATTACATCGAGATACATGATGGAAGGCTTGACAACGATCATGTCTGCGCCTTCGCGAATATCATTTTCTATCTTTCTAGCACAATCCCTAAGGTTTGAATACGATATTTGATATGAAGACTTATCTAAAGACTTGTAATCACGTATTTGTTTGGAGAATGCGATAGATCTGAAAGGTGAGTACAGAGAAGAGAAATGTTTAGCCGAATATGACAGAATTTTGGTTTTTTTATATCCATGCTCATCGAGCGATGATCTAATTGAAGTAACCTGTCCGTCCATCATTGCAGATGGCGCGACTAAATCAGCCCCTGCTTGAGCATGAGTTAGTGCAATATCACTTAGCATTCGTACCGTCCTGTCATTGTCAACAAGATCGTTTTTACCCTCGAATAACCCACAATGCCCGGATAAATTATATTGACATATGCATACATCGGTCACAATGCTTATAGCATCTCCGAATTCCATTTTGAGTTTTCTTACTGTGTTCTGTACTATGCCGTTCTGACTGACAGCCTGTGAACCAACATCATCTCTTTCTGCAGGTAATCCGAAAATCATTATTGAAGATATTCCAAGTTCTATGATGTCTTGGATTTGTGTAGTTGTTTTCTCCAATGTAATAGCTGCTACATCTGGCATATTAGCGATGTGATATTGCTTATTCCCACGGTCTCGAACGAATATAGGACACACCAAATGTTTTTTTTTAAGACCGACCGAATTCAGGAGCCATCCTAATTCACGCTTTGCTAGTTGGCCATTCTGCAAAATCCTAGTGGTAAATTAGGGCAAGACATATGAATCTTTTTGACCACGTATACTCGCTCCCTTTAATTCATAAACTTCATAAAAGCAAGGTTAAACATAAACACCTAAGCATTAGTATGCTCAATGTAACCATCGGCATTCCTAGTTTTAATGAAGAAAAGAATATTCTAAACCTTCTTACATCAATCGTTAGACAAAAATCAGAACATTTCGCAATTTGCGAGATAATAATTTCTGACGATTCATCAGACAATACCATCGGGTTGATAGAGCAATTTCGGACCAATAGCTCGCAAACAGCTATCCGGTGCCTGCACCATTCAAACAGAATGGGGGTTGGAAATGCCTGGAATGAAATCTTTCGGAATGTAAAAGGCGACGTCATTGTAATGTATGACGGCGATGTGGTTCCTCACGAAGATTCTATCCAAGAATTGGTATCCGCTTTACGCGGACGGGTAGTACTCGCGATTTCTAATTCAAAACCAGTTGGGTCCACTTCTATTGCAAGCAGAGCAGCCACTTACGTTTCTTCATGGCTTAGATATGTAAGGATCAAGAGACTTTCCCAATATACCGCGATAGGACGCGGACTGTCTATTCAAGCAGCCGTCGCAAAGAAGATTACTATTCCGAGTGACATTATTGCAGTGGACCTTTACCTAGAATGCAGAGTGTTGGAATTGAAATTGGATATCTCCTATAACGACCAAGCGGTGGTTTATTTTCGCCCACCGGATACGATCGCGGATTTCAATTCACAGGTCCTGAGGTCTCTGGAAGGCCATAAACAAATCAGAAACTGTATAGAAAAGTTTAAGATTCGACTTCCGTTTGAGGTTGCGTTGCATCAAGCACTTCGAGTATTTTTATCTGATCCGTTGGGAGCAGTCTCAGTTTTGGCTTGTTACTGCATTTTACCTTATCACAAATATGCATTGAAAGGCTTGGACTCTAGTAAGTGGCATATAGCTGGAAGTACTAAGAATATTAGTAACATTTCGAATATCTAATATATCTATAAGACCGCACCGCTTGTATGGTAATATATTTATCGTAGTCACAGTATCAAGATTTGGTTGGCTGGTGCTGGCACAAGGGTATATATGTACGCCTCATGAAAAGGAATCTGGTAATCTTGTAGAAATATGGGCAAACTCCCAAAACATACTTAATATGCACTTTGTCACAGCTACATTTTCTTATGAATGCGCTCCTTACTTCCCTAACAGGGCGAATCATTATATCCTCGCTTCATATTCAAATATCGACGGCATATCAGACTTGATATGTAAGGCTGACAGGTTGTCGTTTATGTTTAATGTTAGCGAAGCACTTTTTGAGCGAGAGACAACAAATATTAAGTATATCTCGATTTATTTTACGAAATCTTTTTGCGGAGATCCAGAGATCGGAGAAGTTGCAAATATCATAGCCAAACGCGAGAAGGTTAAAAAACTAAGTCTTGCCCACTTCCTGTACTTGACTACCGAACAACCAAAGTTCACATTTCCATATGCAAGAAACGTAATCGTCCTAGAAGTTGAGGGTGAAAAGACTCATCAAAGCGACCAAAAATACTGTGAACGAACACGAAGGGATGTAGCGAGGAAAGGGATAGCGCTAACCAACTTCGTTAGTTTATCCATCTTAGATAAATTAAAGTAGCTGGCCTAATGTGGCACATAGACAATTGGTTAATAGTAATGCACTCCCTTGAGGTCCTTTTCCTCACCTTTGATCCTCAAGATGAACTCGTTTAATCTCATTCTATGATTGACCAATTAGACTTGAGAACCTCACGACGAAGATTTAGATTTATGTCTATGCTCTTCAAGTAGCAGCTTAACTATCCCTTCAAGAGTCCTCTCCCTTCCGTCCTTTATCGTATACTCAGCGCCTACCTTTAGAAGTGCTCTTTTGGTATTGTCAGTGATCTTCATAGTCGAATTCAATGCGGTATTCTAGATACACATTATATGAGATCAATCATATAATTTTAATGGTATACCCAATTATATTGGTATACTTAAACACACATCGCAATTTTATATTAATATTAGGCGCACAGATTTAAATTACCATCCGTTAAAGTGAGCAGAACTGTTAAATATGCTTGCTTTTCCTCATTGCATGAAAGCAAATTTTGAGCAAGCCGATGGATCTTGGTAGTCTTAAAGTCGGTTCGTATATTGTGATTGACGGCGAGCCCTGTAGGATCGTTTCTTATGATCACAGTAAACCCGGAAAACACGGTTCAGCAAAGGCTAGAGTTTCAGCAATAAGCGTGTTCGACGGCTCCAAGCACACCTTGGTTTCCCCAGTTTCTGCTGGCGTTGAGGTTCCACTAATAGATAAAAGGAACGGTCAGGTGATTTCCATATCTGGTCAAGTCCTACAGATCATGGATTTGGAAACCTTTGAGGTTTTTGAAACGTCCGCCGTAGAACAAGACATTATCGATAAGGTGCATCAAGGGGGAGAAGTCGAGTATTGGAAAGTTCTCGATAGGATCAAAGTAGCACGAGTCAAGAGTTGATATAGGTACCCATTTTGACTTTAGAGAAACTATGGAGACAGGAGACCATAATAATTAAAGGTAAAAAAACTTTTATACTTTAATTTAGGAGGGGACATATGACAAGTGATCCAAAAGAATCTGTTCCGAAAATTGTTGCGTTAGAAGTTCTTGAAAAAAATGGTGTGAATGTAGAAAGGCTCAAAGAATTAATCACGAAAGGTGTTGGAGCAGAGTTTACAACATACTACTACTATACGATCCTAAGGATGCATTGTACAGGCTTGGACGGTGAGGGAGTCAAAGAGATAGTGGAGGATGCGCGCATTGAAGACAGGAATCATTTTGAATCCATGGTCCCTAGGCTATATGAGTTGGGCGGAAGCCTACCAAGAGATATTAGGAAGTTTGCCGATCAAGCCGGTTGTCCAGATGCGTATTTGCCAGAGAACTGGGAAGATCTTCGTTCGATTTTGAAAGTGCTCCTGGAAGCGGAACAATGTGCAATAAGATCGTGGGGGGGGGTATGCGATATGACGGCGGGTAAAGATCCAAGGACATATCATATAGCGCAGTCAATCATGCAAGAGGAAATAGAACATGAAGCTTGGTTTATAGAACTTCTGTCTAAAAGGCCTTCAGGCCACTTCAGAAGAAGGTTCGTTGGTCAATCTCCACATACAGCACAACACGCCTTGAAGATATGAAGATGCGAAAATACTACTAGGAATTCTGTACAACAAGAACTCGACAGTACCCTGACCAAGTCAGGGTACTTTCACTATATTTTTATAATGTCGTTCATATCTATATCCTTCGAGCATGCGGCATCAGAGAAGGATAGGGGAAGGAATAATCATTGCTAGTGGAATTGGTTTAACTGTTGGTGGATATGTGCTTGGTATCTTCTTTCTATCTTATGGCGGACTAGCTATTGCAGGGCTGGGTGTGTTCTCGATATTTTGGCGATAGAGATGCACGAGTTATACAGCTAGCTCATATTTTTT
>JASHSN010000375.1 GCA_030038695.1 Nitrososphaeraceae archaeon | reverse complement strand
TTGGCTTATTACGATTTGTATACCTGTGGAGTAAGAATCTTTTATAATCTATGTTAGTAGTAGTGTTATATGAAAATAGAGACGGCACAGTACCAACCATCATCGCTGGACTAGTTCCGACCGCAATATCATTCATCAAGTTCCATGTGAGTCAACTTCACATGAATCTACCGCTGCGCTAAGGGTTGAGATTCTCCGTGATAGATTAAAGGAATGGAGGGAGAATAGTCAACTCAAGTCGATATTTCTAGGAGACAGAGCAGAATTAGATGTTTGAAGACTTTTCGATATCTATGTCTTTTTGCCGCTGCTCCCTGAGCTGATGCCACCATCTTCCGTTTCTACTGCGACTATCTGCATACAACGTCTTGTCAAACCCAAAGTCACCGAGTACCGTTTCTGCAGCCTTCACAAGAGATCATTAGGCTCTAAGTGGCTATGTTTGCATTATGGTTATGGTGATGGAAGGTTGACGATTCACCATGAGGTATGGGTTCAAGTATTTCTCGATAATTCTTGCTCTCTCCCTTCATCAATAAATTGTACGGGCGTGACTCTTCGAAGAGGATTGGAATGAGCCGCGTCTGTGTAGACGTATTGAATAGTTTCTCCACGTGTTAATAGTACTCCGGCCTCGGTTAGATAGGGACAATTATATACTATTTCCTAATTAGAGCCCTTGTATGACAGGTAATGCTGATTTAGCGTCCGTATTAATACCAATACACATGACTATTGTTACTGCACTCCAGTTATATTTACGGTGTTAAATCTTGCATGATTGCTGCCTGCACACGTTATCTTTGCAGTTATTTTGTTTTCGCCTAATTTAAGTGGAGGATATGGAAAACCAAGATGATAAACCCATGTTGAATAATCATTGTAATAGCCATTGTGGCCTGTCGCATTGGTTTTCTGATATGGCTTGATGTTATTTATAATTACAGACACCTCACAATTGTTAGTCTTATTAGATGAGGATATTCCAGAGATTATTAGATTTTTGCTAATTGAAACCTGCTGGCCTTTATAAGGTAATGTTATAATCACGGTATTAGCCTTCGAAGGTAATGCATAACCATTAAAGGAGTTCAGAACGGTAGCCGAAATGAGAATCTCTAAAGCAACTAATGCGAATAACGACCATAACAATTGTCTTCCTTTCCTTTCATAAGACTTTTTCATAAGTAATAATTGATCACTTCATAAGTAATAAAATATTTTCGATATCCTACGTATTATAGACTTATTTACTATTTGCCTCTATATCATCATGTACTTGAAAATTGCCTCTAAAGACAGAGTATGGATACATTAGACTCTGCAAAATTCTCTAGTATGGCTTAAGTCACAAAAAGATACTTGCGTTTCTATCGATGTGATCTCTGTCTTATTTTGGAATGAAGGCATCCAACAGATCATAATCAAATACCTATCACCAGGGAGCTGCCATGAAAGTCAGTTGATTTAGACAATGAGATTAGTCATTTCTTTCCTTTACACTCAACCTAAATAGGAAAGCAGAGCATATAAATGACAGTATGCGAATATGGAAATAAAATGTAGTATTAAGGGATGTTCTCATCGTGGTGGGCGTGTAATAAATCCAGAAAACCCTCAAGGTCGTTATGTCAACTTATGTTTTCATCATCAGGTTGAGTTGTTTACGGAATATCTCAGAAAGTATTACGCTATGAGATGAGGCGAGATAGTTATATACGTGTGTACATATACATGATTAGTCGAGCATAGATAATACATTCATATTCACACGTGACTTACCTCTCAAATTGTCTCTGATGCCCTTCACTAATACTCCATTTATATTGCCTGCAATGGGTGGTCGAAGTAGTTAAAATCCGACAACGATGTCCTTGACGGGCGTCTGATTAACCAACTACTGAACGGAATTCTAACATTCGGAAAATCCATCCTTGTGTTGGACAGAGAACACTCTAAAAGAATAAAGTCAAAAGGAATTTTAAGTTTTATTCCAGCCACTGTGATAGGATACAATGGCAGAGGTCCTAATCAGTTTGAAGTACTGTCGGTATTCGATCGATTCATAAATGATGGTATATTTTCGATTGAAAAAAGAAAGATCGCAAAGATCTTATTAGACAACGAAATAAATCCCACCAGTTCTATATTTAATTGCATTCTAAATTTTCAGAGGATATGCCAGAAAATTATTTTTTGTCAGCTCCTTGATCAACATATATGTCTTATGAAAGAAGAAATGAATTTTATCATAAAGTTGACAGATATAAAACCACTCACTACTAGAAAGCTTGTAAAAAGTCTTATCAAAGAGACGACTAATAATAAGATAACAGATTATTTCTAATAACTCAGTTGACAATAATTGGTTCGGTCAAAACCAAAACTAAATATAGAATTCGGTTGCGGCTTGGCACTCGCTAAGTAGATCGAGTCCTGAATTTAAACAATATATTGTAATACAATAATCATGTTTTGATCCTCCCTGGCTTCCAGTGTTCCTGATCTCTCTTAGTCATTTACTTATGTAACTCGTCGACAAACGAACAATAGTCCTCGGTTAACATAACATAGATTACCTTACATACAGCATTTATGAGCTCGGCTCAGCTCGACCAAGTCTAGGTGCGATGAATACTCTCGACGATGAAAATTGCAATATAACAGTTTTCGTATTGTGATTGTACAGTGATGC
>JASHSN010000374.1 GCA_030038695.1 Nitrososphaeraceae archaeon | reverse complement strand
TCTAGTATTTGATAATTCTTTTTTCTCCCCGAGTTCCCGTACGAGATCTTCCTTTTGTGACCTTATTAGTATAGGACCTGCACTCTTGTATACTGGATCTTGTGCCCCTATCTTTTTTAACTCTTCTAATGCTCTATCCGTTTCAACAATTTCTATTTCTACTTGTTGTTTTTGCATCATAATTGCCTGTAAATTCTGCTGGAGTTGTTGCAGCCGTGACAACTGCTCTTTTAGCCATGGAGGCAGTTCTTGTTCGCTCATAATGATAATACTGTAAGGTTCTTGATCATCACCAGAATAAATTCATACCGTTAATACTTAGGTATTAGTCTGAATAAAATAAAAAAATATCATACTACGGTCATTGGAAGTGCGGCTAGACATTTATTGGCTACCAGGTTACTTGTACTCCATCACGAAGAAATTTTCAAAAAATGACAAACACTTTCATTTTGTTTCTAACGCTCCCAGTTGGCGCACAAATGCTTACTATGGGCAAAAGCGTCCCCACAATAGTAACTTTATCCCCATACTTTTCAAACAATCATTCAATATTCTTTAGATGTTTCTTTTTAAAGACATATTTCCCATATATTATTGCAGTCCTTCCTAGCCGTAAACCAAGATATTATGGTGCAATTGAGCCTACTATGTCACGAAAGAGCCATCTAGTACCAGCCTGCTCTCCATGATTTCCTGAGACTAGAAAATCAGAAAACGGTATTATGACTTCGCTTGGTATGAGGATTAGCGCATTTTCGAGAACGATAAGAAAAAATATTGCGTATAATAGACTTGGTATAATTGAAGTTGTGGATTGAATTAGTGGACCGAGTATCTGTATCGCCATTTTTTAATAATTTCAGTTATTAAACCATCAAGGAGTCGAATGGAGTACCAATAATTATAACTACCTTAAATCAGTTATTACATGGAAATACAGTTTTCCGTCAGACAAGCGGTACCGGCCGGCGCGTGTATATCGTATAAGTAATACCGCGGTCTGATATAGATAACATGAAGAAACGCAAATTGAGATACCAATCATTCTGATATGATTAAGATACAAGACAACCAACCCGTTGACGTAGTCGAATGTCACATGGCTTTGTGACGAATTGACATCTACATATCGTCGTTAACTGTGGATGTAGATTGGCATATTTTCAGCGATGCGTAAACAAGTCTCAAATAAGAATTGATAGCAGCACGTAATGCGGTGGTCTCTGAACTCGCTAGTTCTAAGGATATGCTATCATCATCTTTCGTAATTCTGACAATTGTCTCGTTCGCTGATGCAGGACATTTTATGTTCGTGTCAGCGGCTATCGCGGCATAGATGGATTTAGCTAGAAGATCTTTTTTTTCAGACAGGTTTGTTGGTTTAAAGGATATCTCTATTTGCGCTTTGCAATTTGTCGGTTTGGACATCATAGGCACCAGCTGCAACTTTGTAGCTGCATTTACGACAATACCAAACACCTGACGCAATTCGGCAGAATTTATACGAACCGCATGAAGGGCATCGTCTTTTTTGCTTCAAGGTTCGAAATGCCTTACTGTACCTCTTACGAACGGTTGCTCCAAATTTTATACCCAGACCTTTTAACGCCGTCTGCCCTTGTTTTCTTCTACTCACCAAACTTGGTCAACTCCGTTATTTTGACTCTTATCTCTTCACCTTTAATCCTTGCCGTAGTAGCGGCTCTCTTTAATTGTTCTACTGTGAACGCGCCGGTGGATCCTTTCTGAATCGCAGCAAAATTATGATCAGAATTAGTTGTTATAGTGATCCTCGAATCCATACATGCCTCCTCTTCTGCGGTTGGATCCAACATGATTGAATCACCGATCCTAACTGCTGTAATTGAAACAGGCAGTGTAGTAATTGGTGGGTTTTGTTTTTCTCCTGTGTCAACGACCTTCCTATCTCGTATTTCAAAGACAGGAAGTTTGCTATCTAACAGAGCCGAAACTACTGCATACGATGTGGCATCAAACAGATTCCCATCAACATTAATAACACTACAGTCAACAAAGATCACATAGACGATCTCTCCAGATATTAGTACTAATTTACTCAAATCTAGCATTTCAGATTCTCTTATCCCGCGGTCCACTACCCTTGCTAGCTCGACCGTTTCTTCATCAGGTGGGCCAGGTTCAATGTAAGGTGAAGCTGTTGGCAATACCTCAGCAGACAAAATTAATGCACCCTTATTTTCTAATCCCTCGAATGGTTCGCCGGTCTCGACTTTTACTCCTGCAACGACTTCTGTATTACCTAGTTTGACCCTCGCGGATCCATTCGCTTTTTTTATTAACCCTACTTCAATTTCGATGGGTCTTACCTCATTCAGGCCTCTTCCATCTAGTCTTTTTCCTTTTGAGATCGATTCCCACATTTGTTGCTTGCGCAAGTGTTCTACTATTATAGTTGAACGTTTAGATGAGCTCATTGTTCTTCTTTCAACTCCGTTTCGTTGCCGAAATACTTTTGCATTAAAGCTGTTCTTTGAAATTCATAGACCATCTTGCAACCATTCACGGCTTCGTCGAGACATTGATTGAATTGATCTTCATCTAATATGCCATCAAGTTGCAAGAGGGTAACTTGTTCTAGATGGGGCATATACGCGACCGGCATATCCGCATCCCCTTCCTTATCCTCAGTATCGTTAATATCTAAAACGATCCTATCGTCGACTTTCCCAGCGGCACATGCAGATACCATATCACGCATATTAATTCCAGCATCAGCTAGGGCAACAGATGCCGCAGTTATTCCAGCACATCTGGATCCGCCGTCTGCTTGCAATACCTCAACGTACACATCAATTGCAGCGCGCGGATAGTCTTCCAACATTAGCGTAGGTTCCAATGCTTCCCTCATCACCTTTGAGATTTCTACTTCCCTTCTGGACGGAGCAGGGTTCTTACGCGTGTCAGTTGAAAATGGAACCATGTGATATCTACATCTTAATACACATCGGTCAGGTAGGGCCATATGTTTTGGATGTACTTCCCTAGGTCCGTAAACAGCAACCACAATTTTGTTCATGCCAAATTCTATAAAAGCGGAACCATCCGCATTCTTTATTACCCCTGCTGTGATTTTTATCTCTCTCAATTGATCTCTTGTTCGACCATCAGTTCGCTTTCCATTCTCGTCGATTAGGCTTCTAGTTTGCGTCATTATATTTTCTCTTCCTTCTCTACTTCATTTAGTTCTTCCCCGACTTCCTCATTTTGTGGCCGAGCCACGTGAGAGATGTCCGATGGTGACGAATCTGATACACCGAGCAGAGTTTTCACCCTCTGCGTCAAATTCGCCGTGTGCGCTTCTTCCTCGACCATCCTAATTGCCTTCACCGCCAATTTTATTCCCTCTAAATCTCTTCCAGTTACAACTATGATTCCATTTTGGCCGATTAAAACCCTAGTATGCGTAGCATATTCAATGGTCTGTATCATAGAACCACGTTTTCCGATAAGTCGTGGAACCCGGGTAGCTGAGATTTTAATAAATTCTCCTTGAGGAACCTTTCCTAGATCCTTATCCTGGATCGTTATCATCGGATCCCTTGTCCGATCAAAGGCAATGATTCTAGCGGTAATTAAATCGCCTATAGCTAATTCTCTTCCCATATCGTCTCTAGCCGGGGAAAAGTCTCTCCCAAACACGTCTTGCGCGGGCAGGTGTGCAGAAAAGCATGAGTTAATGTCCACTCCCCATGATAGTGAAGAATGGTCCATTATCTTGCCTATTACAATATCGTTTACCCGAGGAATATATATACCAGACAGCGGTATAACTTTGACACCCTCTTTTCCTGCCTCAGCAATCCCAATCCTGGTAGCAACAATAGAGTTACCTGTTCTGATCACGTTAAACAATGGTCTGAAATTTCCTTCGACGATTCTGTCGCCAGGAACCACATACTTCCTTCTGATCTCTTGCATCCTCTAATATTTCACCACTTGCACTGGGGCGTTGTCAATCAAAAACTCCATTTTCAACTTATTTTCTACTCCTGGGTAATAAGAGAGACTATATTTAAGTGTCGAAACCCTTCACTTAGCCTTCCTGAACCTGAGCTGTTCCTCTTGAAATTGATCCTATCCTATCTAGTAAAGATCCCTTCATTCCGGCGTTTATTTCCAACATAACCCGTAAAGAGCCATCGGCAAGCCACTGGTCTCCCTTAAAAGTACCTGCGGTTTTCAATAGGTTATAACATTGTGTTGAGAATTGAGACGGAACAGTTACGGTGAGTAATAAAATCTCTGACTTTAAGGGCAAAATCCTCCTAAGAGCATCAACTACGTTTTTTGCCTGGTCCTCAGCAGGCTTGAATGGGTCTATTATAAGTCTCACCTCGCTCAACGCACTTTCGATTCTCATAACAGGATGTGGAATATGCGTCTTAGGATCTACAAAATTCTTGCTTATATACTGAATAATCTGTTTCTTTTTATCCTCAACCATTTTTCGGCGCTGCTCTGTTGTTAGACTAAGATCGCCTTTGGACAGTATATGCGTCGCAATCTGCACGTGATCAGTCGTCCTAAAGTACTTCACTAATTTTTCTCCCGCCGCTCTAGAACCTTTGTTCGCATCAGAGTATATTTCATCAGAAACAAGTACGCCTGACAAGTCAGTTCTTTTTCCAAGTTTATATTCTAGAGCAGGATCGGCTTTGACAAGAATCTCAAATTTGTTCCCTTCGGCCGTTAGACGTACAGTAGTAATTTTAAAATCGGCCATTTATCTTGTACAGCATTTCTATCTAAAATATATATATGCATGGATAATTGAGTTCGTAGCTCAGCTTGTTTGGCCAACGACTTGCGAAAATCTTTACTCGTGAGAGGAGAAAAATATCTAACGCTTGACAAAGATGTACTTGCACGCTTGAATTTATGAAAAAATGACTAACCACTTGGTTTACAATGTGTACGAGTCAGCTCGCCGTCGTGTTTCTGCTACAGAGGCACTTCATTGAAACTTACAGGTAGATTTTTAAGGACGCCTTGATCAAAATTGTTATAGTCTGAAATAGAAATTGAGCGTTTCTGTAGATGTTCTTGAGAGAACAGATGAAAGGGTTGTAATTAAATTTAACAATGTATCTAGACAGTATATAAACGCTGTAAGAAGAATAGCCATAAGTGAGGTCCCTACTTTGGCAGTCGATGACGTAGTGATCCTGGAGAATTCCTCTGTTATGCATGATGAAGCCGTTGCACATAGACTTGGACTTATCCCCTTGCGAACAGAATTGGATAGATTTGTAATGCCTCAGGAATGTGATTGCCAAAGCACTCTAGGATGTTCAAAGTGTAGAGTGTTGCTAGTATTGGACTCTGAAGCGATGGAGAAGACGAAAATAGTCACTTCCAATGAACTCGTATCTGAAGATGAGTTCGTAAAACCAGTAAGCAAGGATATCCCTATAGTTGTTCTCGCACCATCTCAGAAGCTCAAATTTGAGGCGTACGCAAGGCTAGGAGTTGGGAAGGATCATGCAAAGTGGCAACCAACTTCCGCGGCTATTGTTAAAGACGGGGCTGATGATGACGAAGCAATTCTTACAATTGAGACAAATGGAGCGTTGACAGCTGAAGAAACAGTTGATGCAGCTATGGAAAGGTTGAC
>JASHSN010000047.1 GCA_030038695.1 Nitrososphaeraceae archaeon | reverse complement strand
AAAACAGAGATAGCATTTGAATGTGCAAAAAGAGCGGCCGAGGCGCGGGATCATAATAGTTCGTTCAATATCCTGTTTCTTGTACCAAGAATTGTCCTTGTACAACAGAATCTCAACAGGCTAATAAAATATGGTATTCCCGTAGATAGAGTAGGCGCATATTTTGGTGAACGTAAAGAGATACGAGAAATAACAATAAGTACATACCAAAGTGCAATTAGTCATCTTGATCTCATCAATAGCTCCAATATGATCATATTCGATGAGGTTCATCTAGTAAGTGATACTGCTACAACCCTGAGAAAGGTTCTAACTGCTGCAGATACTAAAAAACCACTGCTAGGCCTAACCGCAACAATAGATGAACAAGATCCTAGGTACAACACAATCTTATCGTTGCTACCACCAGTTAGAAGATATATGATTGGAGATGCTGTCAAAGATAAAAGATTAGCAAGGCCTGTTGTTATTCCAATAAAAGTTGATCTAACTCATGATGAGAAGAAGATCTATGTTGGATGCTCTATTAAAATCAGAAATATTTCGGGGTATCTTCACACATCGGATCCAAAATCGATAACATCTATGTTAAGAAGAGGTGGCCGCGCCGCTGGACTAGCAAAAACATGGTTTGCAAATGTTAAGGAGAGAAAGAACTTGATCAATTGTGCCAGAAATAAACTGTTAGCAGCAGTAGATATTATTGCAACAAAACATCCTTCCGAAAGGATAATGGTATTTAGTGAGACTATAGAATCGATTGAAAAACTAAAGGAAATGTTACAAAATAAAGGAATAAAATCTATGCTTATTGATAGCAAATTGAATTCAATAAAGAGACAAAAAATCCTATCAGAATGGGGAAAAGAATTCTTTCCACTGCTCTCAGTACATACGTTAGAAATAGGGTATGATGTACCGGAGGTTAGAGTGGCAATAATACTAGCAACATCATCTAATATGAACCAGATAGTACAAAGAATAGGCAGAACACTAAGGAAGACCGCAGGAAAAGATACTGCCTTGATATATACTATATACCTATCACATACACATGACTTCGGTACTCTAAAGATGGTAAGACAGGCAACAAACATAGAACATGAAAATAAGGGCCCAACAGTCTCCGAAAGTAATCTAGATAGATACGTAGTTTAATGCCAACATCCAAAAATACTGGATTAGCCTACTATACTATCTCGTTGCCTGTTTAAAATTGCTATGTAAATGCTAGAAAGTTTTGTAACATGACTCAGGAGTCGGTGATAAAAGCATCATTGTTTTATTTTCTTATGTCGACTTAAGAGGTGTGTGGCATTCCAGCGAGTAACAGTATGGAATGGTCGATAAAAAAGAATCATATGATCTCACAACAGTGTATGTAATAGTATATTGAAAATACGGCGTGCAACTAAAGAGGATAAAGAGGAAGTTTTGAGATTCTGTATTGATACGTTTGAATGGGGAGACTACATAGACCAAGTATGGGACTTGTGGCATTCGGATCGAAATGGAATTTTACTCGTAGCGGAGGAAGAAGAGCATAGTGTACACAATAAGAAACAATCATCCGTAATAGCAGTTTCTCATGTATCTTTATGTCCTAATAAAAGGAACGTTTGGTTGGAAGGCATCAGAGTTAATCCCAATTACAGACGTAGATCTGTTGCGACACGGTTATTATATACAATGATATCCTACGGTAAGGAACAAGGAGCAAGAGAAGTATCTGCAATGGTGACAGATAATAATATTGCATCACAATTAATGATGGAAAGGAACGGGTTTGAGGCAATATCAAAATGGAGTTATTACAGTGTTAATAAAATTCCCAGAAGAGTGGATAAAGCTAAACTAAGATCTAAAGTTGCGACTTTTAAAGATACTAAAATGATATCCAATTATTTAAGACGATCAGAAGTCTATAAATCAGCAGGAAAAACATATGTCAACTCATGGAGATGGTACTCTCTGGATCCATATTCCAGCACTCTAGCAGATCTCATCAAGAATGAAAAAGTACTTGTGATAGGAAATGATCCCATTGAAGGGGTAGCAATTATCAATAAGGAGAGGCTTTGGAACAAGAACAATAATAATACTTTTCAGATAGTTTATCTCGATGCATCTGATGCGTTCCTACTAAAAGACCTTATCAGCTTCGCCATAAATTTGATATACTCGGAAGATGCGATTTATGACAGAATACAAGTTTACAGCCCCCAAACAAGATATGTTCCAACGGTTATGGAACAGGTAGGATTTGAAGGGTCAGAACAATTCTTATTGTACAAAAGAGAAATCTAACGATAGCACTCTTAAACTTGAAATTAGGTGTAATATTTGCTTTCCAACCATCAGGATTAGCTAGATTATAAAACACTAGGAGACGTAAGAGACTACTATTCCCACCAAAAAAATTATCAGGCTGTGGAGTAACAATCACTCCCGTCCGTAATGGTGCTTGCGGCGTATACACGAAACGCATATGATGATTACTCAAGCTATCCGTCTCCCTGCTAATTGATCTAATTGTTTGTCCATATCGATATTAGGATAACACTGGGTTGTAGTCTACAGGCTATTTTGCACGACACACTGTTTTGTAACTTCCCGGGTTATTTCTTCTATAGATCTCTGATTTTACTGTATTCAAACATTCATGAAGAGCGAAACTTCATGTAGTAGAGCTGATAAATTGAACTGATTGGTAGATATAACGGTAAAAATGTGCTGTTTGTACTCGAAAGGTCTCTGACAATCAAGACAAATACTGTTTATATCATACGCAAGCCTACGATAATCTCAAAAAACATTATAAAATATGGAATAAAGCATTTGACGGTTTATCTTGGACAAATTATATGAACAAGTTACTGGAGTTGAATGAGACAGGTAGCTGGGTAAAAGAAGTGATTAGCGCAGAGTTAAAGACTGCCACTTGATAAGTGCTATGACGTCGGATTACAGTCCTTCCTAGTCCCTTATAGAGTTAACAAACAGGACCAATTTTCACCATTGAAGAATTTCAGAAGAAGATTGCAAGTATGCTTTTCTTAGTTCTGTCGAGATGTTTTCATCCCTTAATTCCTTATAGTTGAATGCATAGTCTACACCAGCATTGTGGACTAGCCAACTCGCCTTTTCTTTTGAGCCTAGTTGTGACGTATAATGCACTGTGGCTTTACGTTAGCCCATGGCCTAACCTACAAAAGGTATCCTATCGATACAAGAAACCAACAGGCACTTTATTTGCTCGCTCAACCATCCGGCCCCGTTAGAGAAATGGTGTGCAGTTCCAAAAGCAGTGATTACTAGCAAAATTGATTAGATGTTGTTCAGAAGCAGACACACGTATGGATAGAGAATTGTTTAAAAGGATTCTGGATGAAGTTGAAATATCAAGTCGGTAAATCAAGAACATATTGAAATTAATATAACATAATAAATGATATATTAATTGAAGGAGA
>JASHSN010000373.1 GCA_030038695.1 Nitrososphaeraceae archaeon | reverse complement strand
GAACCTGGAGTTATTTCCCAATTTGAAAGAGATATTGGTTCAGATATATCTGTTCCTCTGGACAAACCAACTGGTTATGGATTAAAGTATGAAATAGCGAAAGAATATGTAGAACAAACCCTAGCAAATGCAAAGAACATTCTTGTAGAAGTCGAACGGAAAAATGTTGAAAGTAAGGATAGCAAACAAAACGGTAGCACAATCTGGGTAGGACCGGTTCAAGGAGCAGAGCATTTAGACCTAGTTAAATATTGTGCAAGTGTTCTGGATAAGATAGGATTCGAGGTATTAGCGATAGGCAGCCCAGTACAGATAATGGAGACATACGAGTTCTCGGTACTGGCGCAAATGATCGCAACCGTCAAACGTACAGTGCGTACAAAACCTATTCACCTTTTCGGAGCAGGTCATCCACTTACTATTCCCCTAGCTGTCTCGCTAGGATGCGATATCTTTGATTCGGCCTCCTACATGTTATATGCCAAAGATGAACGCTATATGCATGCGAATGGCACAGTAAAGTTTGAAAACCTTTCATATCTTTCATGCCAATGTCCTGTTTGTTGTAGTCACACCATCAAAGAGTTACGTCAGATGAGTAAATATGATCGCGTAGAAGAAATTGCTAAGCATAATCTATACGTCTTGAGAGCTGAAGTTAACGCAGTCAAGCAAGCGATAGTGGATGGAAGGTTGTGGGAATATGTAATGCTTAAGGCACGCGCTCATCCCAAACTTATGAAAGCAATGGACCTGTTTAGAAATTTTGAATTCTTGGAAGATGGAACTCCATTGTTTAAAGAAAAAGCAGTCTTTCTGTATGAGCCAATAGATCAATATAGACCTGAAGCTGTAAGATTCAGAAGGATCACCTCTAAGTTTAGAGCGGTAGTAAAAAAGGATTTAGTTTTATATCCGACAATGGAATTACAGCCTTTCTATAGTACAAAGGAGTTTGCTGATCTTGTGAAAAAATTCCCAGGAGCACAGATTTGTGCTTATAATCAATTTCTTGGGGTTATTCCTGTTGAAATATGTGATATCTTTCCTGCCGCTCACCATGTAAGTTCAGCGGACAGGGCAACACGTCACCAAGCGAAGGACTATCCAAGCTTTCTCGAATCGCTTAACAACTTCTTGGCACATAATAGTTTTGAAAACATAGCCATAATTGCTAATGATTTTATGCATGACCTCCTACACAATAACAACCTCAATGACAAATTAAATGCAAGAATTTTTAACTATAAAAAAGGCCTTGTTTTTGAATTGTGATTATTTCTTAATGTTCGCGTTCAGCTAAATTCTCAAAATGAGATGATTGACCTAATCTTTACCTCCTGTTCCTTAGATCCGAATCTCAAAAGCACCTACATAAAGGGGTCAACCACAGAGCTAGTTATACTACGGACGTCTAACACAGCTACAAGCGCGAAGAGATCCTTAACACGACTTGCCAAAAGTTGGTTGCAATATTTTAAATTAAACAAGTCTATTCTTAATATTTTCCTGTACTTTTTCGATCCTCCGCCCGAACCACAAATCGGCACCACCTCCATGAGATTTAATTTGTACTAAAATCATGCCCGTAGTCTTCTCAATTTTTGTCAAAGCTCTAGCATCGAGATAGTAATCGTCGGCACCGAAAATTAGGAATTCCCAGCCTTCACCTGAAGCATACTTATAGTTAAAATTTTTTTTAAATTCTATAGAATGTAATATCCATTCGATGCATTCATCTATTTGTAGTTGGGTCAATTGGGTCATTTTTTCTTTTATTGAAACGATATTTTTTAAAAGATTCGGTCACATTAACCAGAAAAATAAAAGAAAAGTTAGAAAGTATCAAATCGACTTGATTTTGCCAGAATAAAAATGTAACAGAAAGACAATGAATCAGACTTTGTTTACGTCGCTTATAATAATGCTATACTTATATTATCAGCCTCTTCTTACCCCAGGGAATTAAACGATATAGCATAAAATCAGGTGGAAACAAGCGCACTCACTATCATGGGCATGATTATTGAATATTATTTTAACAGTGGCTAACGAAAGACAACGAAAAATGTTATGGCAGATCGTCCCTGTTGGTAAAAAGAACAACAATAGATGAAAATTGGAAACGGTTGATTGAAATGGGGTACAGTCGAAAGTATCTCTACAAACAGAAACTACCCACATGGTTGGCCTCATTGTCTATTTTCTTAATAACTTAGCAGCCTTTGTTGCAATTTCATCACTCATCTCAGATAGAGTAGCTTTACCACCTAGATCATAGGTAACATACTTATTTTCATTGATGACGTCTTCGGTAGCTTTGAAGATTGCCTTGGAAATGTGTTTTTCTCCAAGGTATTCAACCATCCATGCACCAGATAAAATAGTCGCAACAGGATTTACCTTGTTTTTATCGGTGTATTTAGGGGCGCTACCATGTGCTGGCTCAAACATTGCATAATCATTTCCATAGTTGCCAGAATAGACATTTCCTATAGATCCGACATGCCCCGATGCGCACTCCGAAATTATATCCATGAATAAATTAGTGCTAAGCAAGACACTGTTGTTAAATCTCTCTGGATTCTTTACAAGCTGTTGTGTCATATTGTCGACATAATATTCTTCTACTTCAATATTTTTAAATTCGTTTTGAGTCTTTTCTACCGCAGCCCAGAATATTCCGTCAGTTTCCTTTAAGATATTCCTTTTCGTAATTGCAAAGACTTTATTAAAACCTAGATCATTTGCAACCTGAAATCCCTTTTTGGTAACCCTTTCACATCCCTTTTTAGTTATCTTACGAATTGCAATCGCGGATTCATCCCTGATTTTGAATTCGATCCCGGCATAAAGGCCCTCGGTGGCTTCACGCACACATATAAAGTTTAGCTGTCTTTCAGCGTTTTTGTACGTTTTAATAGGTCGTACATTGGCAAATAATTCAAATTTTTGTCGGATACTGACTGCTACGCTGCGTGGAGCGTCTGGGTTTGGAATGGTAGTTGTGGGTCCTTTAAAGCAAGCATCGCTATCTTTTAATATCTTCCAAACATCTTCGGAAATATATGAATCGCCACCTTCTTTTTGCCACCACTCTGATCCGGCATCACACGTTATCAATTTTATCTTAGTATCACATGCTATTAGAACCTTAATCATCGCCTTCACGAGTTCAGGACCGGTGCCATCTCCTCTAATAACGGCAGCAGTTTTATTTGACATTGAAACCAATTTAGGAGGCAAAATCCTCTCTATTTATATCTATTTGGCTAATATAACAATCAGATTGTTAGTCGAGTTATCGATTGAATGAGTCGCAGTTACAAACTCGCAGACCTATTTGTAAAACTGGGAATGGTACCTTCAATGAATGAAAAAATCGAATGTAATAATCAATACTCGAGCCTCAGGTAACAAGTTAATTCACCATTTAAAAGATTGTTGTAACCCGGTCCCTAATTGAGAATGAGGGCGTTGATTAGTATTTCGAAAAGAAGATTAAATAACCTTATTAAATCACCTTATTCCATGTTATTTTAGTCTATTCTCTTATGTCTGCGCCAGACTATTTAATGCAGGCAAAAATAGTCCATCTCATCCTCAACAAACAAACAGAGGTGGCACTGGAACGATTAAGCGATTTCTATCATGTTGATACTCCTAAAATCGTAGTTGGTACAATCAAAGGCAAGAGAAGAACCGTATACGCAGTTTACGTTCAAAAAGAGAGAAAAATATATGCATTAAACTCTGATATCTTCTACAATCCTTTTGTGGTGTTACATGAATATTATCATCATATAAGATCATGGACAGGCAAACACAGAGGGTCAGAAAAGCGGGCTGACCTGTACGCTCAACATTTCATACTGTCATATAAAAAGGCAGTAGAGGAAGCAAGAATCAAGACTACGTAGAAGATACAATATCTGGAGTTTCAAATTTCGACTGCGCGGCGCGGAATTGGCATTTGTGTATCGCGAGACAGGAACAATTATCGTATACTACAGAACGAAAAACGGAAATTCATTTCAGAAAAGGCATGAAGGTTTAACAGTTCTTCATTCGTATCCTTTGAAATAAAAAGATAGTAACCAGCAGCTATTTTATAAGACCGGAAGCACAAATAGTAACTGACGAGCATTTGAGTACCAATAACAAGAAGTTCCTTATTAACCAAATAATGTGGTTAGGGCTATCCCTAGGTATCAGCCTCGCCATTTCTCTCATCATACCTTTTCCCCTTTCGTTAGTCGTTATAATAGGAGTTTTCATTCTGCTCAACTTCTATATGAGAAAAAGAATGATGGGAAGAATGGGTGCAGGGATGTTTGGTTCTATGTCCTCATCTTCAGGCTTCGGCGATAATTCGCTGAAATACTACTGTATGAGCTGCGGGACAAAACATAAAGAAGCTGCGTGTCCAAAATGTGGCTCTAAGATGAAACGAGTTGGCAGTTGATATGATCCTACATTGCGCAAGATGGAAAAAGCTGTGAAATAGAAACAGCCGACATAATGTCAGAGCACCCAAAAAATGATTGCCAGCAGTGCTAGGACATCCTATCTGGTATGAGATCTTTACTAAATAATACAAAATCGATACCCGAGGATGTGGCAGAATAATCAAAAGGTTATTTTACAAGCATAAAAGCCGCTTTCTACCGTTCCTTGTTGCAGCAGGAGGTACTGCAACAAATAATTACGGTATGATCTGAATTTACCATTTAGTTCGTAAATTGAATATTACCGATAAACAATGGTTTTTACCATTAATGGTATTTATTATGGGTTGTGTGGTACGTCTAGTCCCAGAGTTATTTGCATTTCCTTATCCAATTGGTTACGATGTGATCAACTATTACATTCCCGTGACAACTAATTTTGCTGATCATTGGACTCAGATATCATCACAGTTCCCCCTTTACGTTTCCTTTCTTCATCTGACACAAATTGCAACTGGCCTTACTCCACATACCACCGTCGTAATTTTTGCTACTGTGACGTTTGGATTTTTTTCGGTTTCCGTATGTTTAATCGCGCGAAAAGTATTGAAAGTTGATAGTAAAAATGCTTTTTTTGTCACAGCGTTTGTAATTTTTCAGATCGCAGTACTCAGAACAACATGGGATCTTCATCGAGATGTTTTCGCACTTACTATGATGCTTTTTGTATTTGCACTGATTTACAGAGAATCCGAAAAAAACGAACCTAAGAATTTAGGTTGGAAATTTATTCTCACCATTATCTTGTGTGTATTAACTGTCTCGACTGCTAGAATAGTTGGTTCGTTATTCATCGTGTCTCTTATAATTTATTCATGTATTTTTAAGACTAAGCCTGTTATTTTGTGCACAATCTTAGCTCTTAGTTTCTTTACAATGGAATTGTCCATAAACCATAATATCACAAGTAATATAGTTCATGATGCTATTTCGAAAACGGACCACGGTTCATCACTTCGTTCCAATTTTTATAATCCAAAAAATTTATTGTACTTATTTCTAGTTGTAGATGGCTTACTTGTTCCGACCGGTGTAATTGGATTTGTAAAATTGAAGAATGGCATTTTGCTCAAAATTCCTCTATTGATAACAGCAGCTGCCTCATTTTCATGGACTGTTTTTCCGTTAAATCATTCATTGGTTTCAGATAGATGGATTATTTTGCTAGGGATTATTCTTTCAATTTTTTCTGCATATGGCATATATCAGTTAGTCCTCAGTATAAAGATAAGACCCCACCGACTTTCGAATCTCGCTTCCACAATACTACCCTTTTCTGTTTTAGGCATTTTCATAATGATGGGTATATTATACGAGATATTGCCAAATGCTCGTGAACCATTCATGTTGTGGTATGGAGTTGCCCGTAGCTATACAGATCATTTTGTTCCTCCTAGTATGCAATATAATTCCCTTGAGCTAAGTGATAATAACAAGATAATATCTGCAATTTCATGGATTAATAAAAATACACAACCCAATTCGATTATTATAGGAGAAAAACATTGGCGTGGTTTTATGGAGTTGTATTTGCACGATCACCGTACTTTTCGCTTCTCCGATGATTTACCAGCATTGACGAGTGGATTAATCAAACACCCAGTCGGACCGGTGTATCTAATTCAGTATTCGGACACAAGAGACAATAAGAGTAATATTTATTCTAATGAGCTATTTTCTATAAACAAGATCAGATAATGAGAGGTGTCGCAGGTATATCTGTTTTATCTGAAATCACGATAACAAATCTTTTGTATTACATATTTACCTTGATCTTAACAAGGTACTACCGGTACGTTAGTCCGGTTCTGTATGTACTACAACTCTAGAAGCACCGGTTTGCTTCATCACTAAGTTTTGAACATCCGTTGCTAATTTGTGTGCATCTTCTATTGTCTTTATCGTTTTTTCAGGTGTAGATTTGATCGTTATTGACAAAGTAATGTGCTGTTCATCACTGATGTATACTACCCCAATGTCTTTGCAATCAACTACCCCATCTACAGATAGCGCTGCATTTCTTATTCTTTCTAAGTACGATCTGCCTGGTATCTTTTCGGTCCCTATTGATACGTATTCGCTCGTTTCTGTTTCAATATGAGCAGTGATGTCTCTTAACTCCGGAGCTTCTTCCTTCAATCTTTTTTCAAATGAATCTATAATGCCGTGAGCGGTCTTAAGGTCAAAATTTTGGTTCATCTGTACATCAAGGTACAGATGTAACATGCGTTTTCCTTTTCTCTCAAGGTAGTCAAGGTCCCCTTTTTTCGGATCGGTAACAGCTTCTCCGTTAGCCAATTCGGATGATCCAAATGTTGGCGTTATGTTTGACAAAAATATTGAATGAACATTCTTTATGCCTTCTGTTTCTGCAGCAACAAGTCTGATCCGATCAGTTATGGTTTCGTTTGCTGATTCCGTTGCATCCACGTGTACCAGGACATCAGCGGCAGGAAGTACTTCTCTTATTTTTTCTTCAACCGATGTTGCTACTTTATGCGCTTTATCATGTGTACTTGTTCTTGGAACTCCGATATGCATATCAACAAAAGTTTTCGATCCCATCTTCCTGATGCGAATATCGTGTGCCCTGTCAACACCGTCTAATCCAGACACGGCTTCTAGTACTAGCTGATACGCACCTTTAGGTGCCTTATCCAACAATACATCTAATGTCCTTCTTCCTAGACCAAGAGAGGTATATATCATCATTCCTGCTACTGTTATTGCCGCATAGGCATCAGCCTTTGGAGCATGAAATGTGAATACGAAAAACAGCCCCACAATAACTATAGAAGATGATATCATGTCCGATTTGAAATGAAGTGCGTC
>JASHSN010000372.1 GCA_030038695.1 Nitrososphaeraceae archaeon | reverse complement strand
TTCTGTTGTCTAGGATGCATGTCTGGTTACAAGAAAAAATATGCAGGTAGGATAGAGTCTATAAAAAGAAGATTTAAGGAAGAAAAAAATTAATTTTAATTTACTATAGTGCAGATGATAAAGAAAAATCACTCACTGGTTCCAGTATCCATATACAGGATCTTTCGCCATTTAATAGGTAAGTCAATACAAAGGAGCCAAAGGTTGCTTATAGAAGATCAAATCAACTTACATTCTTGACTTCGCCAGTAGCATAGCACCATCAAGTACATATCTTTTGTACTCTTGTATCCAATTGTATACATTCCTGTAATTAACATCCAGATTCCTTGCTATAGTTCGATATGGTAAGCCTTCGAGCTTTTGTTTTATTGCAGATGCCCTTCTGTACCCTTCTTTATTCCTAGTCTCTTTCATAAAATTAAATAGTTCTGCTTTCTTGACCTTGGATTCATAATTCTATGTTGACAAAAAATGCGATACTTAACTTATCTTAGAGGTATGTTATGAACAAGTAATATACACCAATATTTGCAAGCGTTACTAATGTCCCAATTTTGACAAATTCCACGAATGTAAACGACTTAATGTTTTTGGATTCTGCAACATCAATAATTATTATGTTACTTGCAGCTCCCAATATCGTGAGATTTCCTGCAATTGTGCTGGCAGATGCTAGCATCATCCATTGGCTTATGTGGGCATCTCCAGCAAATCCGCTGTTTAGCATTACAATATTATATAACGCAACAAAAGGAACATTACTTAGTATTTGGCTCAGTAAAATACTTACAACTGATATTATTGTATTGCTGTGAACCAAATTATTAGGATTTGGAGAAGGAATGTGTGACATAATCATTGACCCACCAGAAGACCAAAGCGCAGAAGTGACTATAAACATTGCAACGAAAAATACTAGCACAGAATAATCTATGTTTTTGATTATGTCCTTTCGATCTTTACCATTAAGGAGGTACAAAATACCTGCCCCTAATAATGCGATCACGCTAAGACCAATGTTAGCAACATGAAGAAGATGCAAATACTCTGAAATGATAAAGCCAGCTATTGTGAGTAATAATATTACAGAGGAAGTCAATGCAAGATGTGCATTTTGGATTATAGATAATGAGGCGCTCTCTTCATCAACTGGATTGGCAAAAGTAGTCATAGTTAGTTTTTTATCTTGATAAGTTCTCGCTATAACTGCTGTTGATAAATCCTTTCTAAAGTAAATTCGTAGAATCATGTAAGTTAAAAATAAATTAATAAGGGTTGGGATTGTGAGATGAGCGATAAATGTGGAAAATGGTAAGGAGATGCCGCTTCGGATAGCTATTAAGAGATTTTGAGGATTTCCTATAGGTGTCATAGTACTGCCGACAGAGATACCAAAGGCAAGTGAAATGAGTAAAACAGCTGGTCTGATTCCAATATGTTTTGAAATGTATATAATAAGTGGTATCCCAAGTAACGCTATGGTATCGTTTACCAGGAATGCTGAAAGTATTCCCATACCTAAAACAAATACCAATAATAGTGAATTGACGTCCTTGGCTCTTGTTAACATACGCATAGCTATTAATTTCAGCATACCAGATCTGTCAAGTGCGGTAACTATGCTGAACATTCCAAAGAGAAATCCGATAACATCTAGGTTAATAGAATTCAGTGCAGATTCTAAGGAAATAACTTGAAAAACAAGCATGAGTATCGCACCAATTAGCATAGATGTCCAAATGGGAATACGAAATCGCTTTCTACCTACTATAATGAGAAAATATACTATCCCAAATATTGCGATTGCGATGATGTATTCTTGCAATGGGGTCTAGCGATTTCCTGCCACCTATTTGTGTTACCGTAGCTAAGAACTGCCTTAGCTTACGCCAATGAACATAGATATCAGGTGTTAGACTTTGAACAGGTCTCTTACTAAATCCGATGTCTCTAGAAGAGCATAGCAACAAAAAATATAGCTACCTCCTAATTGATTAGAATACAGAGATTCCTCCGAATGCAAAAATCAGGCAAGAGTAAGTGATGTGTGGTAATCCGGATTGTCAAAATTCTCAACATCCATATCTTTATGCTTATTGGAAAAGATTAGAAATTAAACAAGAGTATGTAGGCAAGAATCTCGAGAACTTTCGAGGGAGGATACTGTAGATCTAATTCGTCGATGGGTAAATACAAGTTACCGATAATGCGGGTCTAAATTCGACAGACTTCTGCTGTTGTATATATCAAAACGAATCAGGCCAATACCAATACAGACGGACCAAAATCATAAGTTGCTTACTTACCGAAGCTTATATCAACCTACATTGACATCGGCAGTCTTTAGTAAATTGCTGTCAGGGTTAAATTAACCTGTACCACAGAATTTTTGAACAAAAAGTAGGTAATAGAAAAATTGAATAAAGTCTATTGCAACCTGATTGTCGAGCCATATCTTATCTTACATATGTAAGGAGATAAATGAAGATTATTATTGATTTATTGGGGAGCTTGAATTTCTCTTACACTAAAATCGTTGATATCTACGTCAGGCGAATTGTCCCATCTGTATGTGACAATTGGACCTCCCCAAGTTATCATCTGATCTGGTGCACCTCCGCATTCTCCTCCATCTTTTCCCCATCCACCTGAATCTACAAAGTCATTTACGTTAACCCAATTCCCATCATCATTCGGATCTACCCAAATCTCCATCTTTACAGCTGGTGTTTCATTTTGTTGTATATTATAAAGTATCATCTTAAATCCAACCCACTTACCTATTATAGAGTCTGTAGCGGATTTATACGGCGTAAACACATATGATACATGCCACTGTTCTTTAGCAAATCTAGTAGTTCCATCATAAGCCCAGTCTGCATGATATGATGTTCCTTCGCAACCACCTTGGGATGCTCCAAATCCTGTGTGCCTTCCTCCTCTTGCATACAGTGTGAAATGTCCACCGACCAAAGCACCAGAATTTCCTCGCACATCTCCGCCTTGCTTATTCAACTTTAGATATCCCGTTATCTCTACATTTTTCCAATCGTTTGGCGATTGCATATAGCCTTTTGCTGCCAGCTGTTGCTGATCAAGAGTATTGATTAATTCATGATGATAACCTGAAGAGGCATATACATTGAAGCGTACTTCGGTGGATGATACCTTCCAGCTTCCGTCCGGGTTTCTTGTTAAATCTGGATTAGATGCCGTAAATGATGCTCTGGGGTCGTTAGTTATGTCACTCGTGTTCATGAACCATTGCTCTCCGCCAGCTGCTGTAGGATAGATTTCCCTTATTCCAAACGGATCTACTAAATTGGTATTGTAGTCAGATGATCCATTAACTGTCATAGGAACATCGTTAACGGTAGGAGGAGTTTTAGCTGTTAGGTTTATCTCTATTGGAGTGTTGATCTTGGTTTCAATTGTTTTATTATCAGCGGTAGGAGTGTTTTGTGATGAAGTTCTAGGTTGAGGTGTAACGCTGCTGAATCGATCAGCGCTTAATTTAGTATAGGGATTTATACTCAAAACTGCAACTGAAAATATGATTATTGTTATCGCAGATATGGCTATTGCTCTTCCTATGAGACGATTCTTTAATCTGATCATTTAATATTGTCCTGCACCTTTTCATATGTGAGTACATCCGTCGACCAGAGCTTTGAAATGTGGTGCATGAGTTGTGTCGGTATTATTTTGTATGTTAAGTTCGACTACTATTATTATCCTTATTACATCTGATACAACGATAATTGGTTTCATCTAGAAAACGCTGGAAAATTCGGTATTTATTGTACGGCGTGTTCTGTACTAGTATTTGTAATCATTTTTTTTGAATAGAAGTATCAATTTACTACATTGCTACTTGTGATCTAAAGTGGCAAATGATTACCCTGTTATATCATGACTATTCGTAATATTTATTCACGTGGTGAACAAGCGATGTGAATTAGTAGTGAAATTCTTATATCATGAATTTTTAGATGATATAAGTACACCAACTCCTGTATGATCGTTGGTGGTCTTTGTTCACCCATTTCTGGTAGCTGGAAGAGGAATCCATGATAATTATTGAATACCGCAAAAGTCATGTGTTTTGTCAAATTTACATTTGTTGATTGAATACAACTTTGTGCATACCTGCTACAATTTTTGAAAAAGGACTAATACTGTAAATCGTATAGTATCGTACTAAAATATATCAATTTTCAGATAAGTATCCGTACGTACGTACATCGTAGTATTATGATAATATCACCACCTGTGTTTAGTAGGTTGAGGGGCCGATGGTCTACTTGCATATAAGAACACCACTTTATTGATGAGCGACTGTGTTCCGTTCTACGCCGTTCCACTATGATGAAAAGCTTTTCTTCTCCTTTCTTTATTTCTCATTTTTATTGAAACTACTACAATTACTGCTGCTGATGCTGCTGTAAGGATTAAAATGGTATAGCCTATAGGCAATGAAGAGGAGGAATAGGGAGAAAGAGCAAAGTATTCACCAAATAGGTCATATATTCGAACAGGGAAAGTAAAGGTTATGTTCTCGCCAGTGTCGGGGTCATTAAGTATGTTAATATCTAACGCATATAGGCCAGGTTGTTTAAAAACAAATTCATGTATATAGTGACCATATGGAACAAATACTGGATGTGTTGTTTCTTCTCTAACCCCTTCCTTAGTTATATTAATTGCAATGGGTTGGTCTATCAACTGTTCTCCATTAACTGTACTGATTTCAAATAAAATTCGTGTATTCTGACCAGCGATTGGATTAGGAGGAACTGTTTTCATATATATATTATAATTTCCAATTCTTTGAGTTACTGCATTTGTAAGTATGTCTGCATGAGCTCGTCGTAGGGATGATGATAAGCACCAGAAACACGACAGAGTGATTATCAGAACAAGCAAAACAACACTCTGATTCCTCATATATGAAATATATTCATATGCTAATATATTATCCATGAGATGTTGCAAAGTTAGGTCTGTTACTGCTACGTAATAATACCCTTGTTGCTCCTCAAATCAACTATTGAACATTCCAAAACTGGTTCTGTTAAGTTAGCGTCGGGTCCAATAAGGTTACAGCACTGTTAAGTTCGTCGGATCTTTAGTTATCATGGATGAGTTAAAATGGTTAGAATCTTCACCCACGGATCCAAAGTTTGGTGGTTATTACGTTGTGTGCGGGATGTGTAACGAAAAAACATCTAGTATGAAGATTTTCGATATTCGTTGTGTTTATACGCGAATATCATGGGTCATACTAGCAAAGTAAAGTGACAGAAGAGAATGACTTTTGGACTGAAATATACGATGCGACGACGACAGCTGCCACTATTGCACCGTTGACTGCCCTTCTTGCAAAACACACGCGTTGTGATAAAAAAATTACGGATGACGTTATTGCAGTTGCAATGCCAAGTATGTTGGGTTGGTATTTAAGTAGACGTCATCATCGAAGGTGGGAATAAGTGGAAAACCGTTATCGATTATAGATCTAAAAATGTTATGCCTTTTTGACTATATCCTTTATCTTCTCATTACGTGGTGAAGGGCAATGGCCTCTGTCTGATTCCAATCTAATTATCAAATCTTCCTCTACAGCTGTATACGGTAATTTTGTAGTTTCCTGATTCATGGACTTGAATTGACCGGTAACTCTGTGACTGGTATCTACTTGCGAAGACAGGGTTCAAGGGGTGGCGATTCAAGGAGTATCCTTTGATTGATGATTTGTTCTAAAGTTGTACCATCTATGGTCTATGCAGATACTGTGTAAAGGCAACGGATCATCATAATGTAAATATCGTCGCGGATAATAAGTTGAGGTTACTATGAATTCTGGAGTTCATGCAAAATCATAAATTACGGTTTGGGCTGGGCTTATAGAATCCTTTAAGGGGCAAAAAATGTCAGGTAAAGAAAGAATAAAGTGCGATATCTGCGGAAGATCGTTTTATTCGAGAAAACAGTTAGAACAACATACAAAAGACACGCACAGCACGGTGGACAAGAAGAAACCTGTCAAGAAGTCTTTCAAGCTCACAAACAAATTCATTACGCTAATCAGTGTCGGCGTTCTAGTCGCGATTATTGCAGGTGTTGGGATATATTATGCCTTGGCACCACATACCTCACTTCCTGCCACTGCCGCCGGCTTACCAGTAGATGGTATAGGGTGTAACTCTATGGAACAATTTGCTATGCATATACACGCGCACCTCGATATCATCATTAACGGTGTATATTTTCTAGTGCCATCTCAAATAGGGATTCCTAGTAACTGCTTTTACTGGCTGCATACTCATGATGAATCAGGAATAATACATATCGAAGCACCAATGCATCGAGACTTTACATTAGGTCAATTCTTCGATATATGGGGGAAGAAATTGAACAATGATCAAATATTTAACTATGTGGCCGATGCTAATAATCCTGTGAACGTATACATTAACGGAACTAAAGTACCAGAGGGAACAAATTACAGAGATATTGAGTTACACGCACATGATGAAATTGCAATAGTTTATGGTACTCCGCCATCCACTATACCTTCGAGTTAT
>JASHSN010000046.1 GCA_030038695.1 Nitrososphaeraceae archaeon | reverse complement strand
CCTGATGGTTCAACAATCTATTATATAGCAACCGACGCTTCTGTCAAGAATGTTGCTGATAAATTCGGCGTGACATTTGTAAACAAGACAGGTGTAGCGTTGCTTTCTGGGGGATCATCAGATCTTTATGTGTTTACAAACGGAATCAAAGGAACAGGACCTATGGGATTTCAACCAAGTATAGCCTCGACAAATGTGGGTGATACAGCTTACAGTCCACTATGGAGAATACAAGCTACAACATGGAAAGATCCATCACATGCTGAATTCTTGACTACAGTAAATCAAATTACATCTGCAGCACAAGCCGGCAAGTTGAGTACTACCATTGCAGGACTAGTGTTCAACTGCCCAATTGTTGATGTGCATGTTTAGGCGCAAATAGACAGAGGAGAGAAACAATTCCATTTCTTTTTTCTTTTAGCTTTATTTGAAAGGGGACTGGAATACTGCCACAATGATTCTCCTTTTTCCCTCTTCAACTTCGTGCCAGTAATGGAATAAGGCTTCATACCATTCTGGCTATAGTCAAAGAAAAAATCCTTCTGCCAAATGATCAAGGTGTATATGGAGGGGATGAGTGGGAGTTGGTAAAGTTTATCATCTATATGAACGAGTTTATGATGAGAAGGAAATGGCAACAAGAATAACAGTAACACCTAAACTTGTAAAAGACCTCATCATCCCTAGAATAGTAACTTCTCGAAAAGGTGATAATGGTATAGTTTTAGTCGTGGGAGGAAGCAGGATCTATCATGGAGCCCCGATACTTGCCTCAATAGCTGCACTAAGATCTGGCACCGATCTTGTATATACCGCAGTACCTAGATCCATTGTTATGGCCGTGAGAGCATACTCTCCTGACATCATAGCACTGCCCCTTTCCGATGACAAGTTGACAGTAGGGTTAGCAAATAGACTGGTGGCAGTGCTTCCAAAGAAGCCTGACGCTGCAGCCATCGGAATGGGGATGAGTATCGCAAGGCCAGAAGCATTGGTTTCGTTGATAAGGCAACTTAGAAACACAGGCACAAAACTGCTGCTGGATGCTTCGGCTCTTATTCCTGAGATACTACAGGAGATTTCTGGAACTGGTACGATCGTTACTCCTCATGGAGGCGAGTATCAACGTCTTTTTGAAAAGCATCTTGACACAAATGAAGATATCCAGGCTTCGGTTGTTGAGGCACTTGCAAAAGATTATCGAATTACAATAGTACTGAAGGGATCGGTTAATATAATTTCTGATGGTAAAAATACTGTCTTAATTAAGAGAAGTACTCCAGCGATGACGGTCGGAGGGATGGGAGATATTCTTTCAGGTTTGACAGTCGGGCTACTTACCAAGTATAGCTCGCTTAATGCTTCTATTCTTGGCGTTTATCTGAATGGGGTGGCGGCTAATCTGGCATATGAGCGAGTAGGCTTACACCTAATGGCAACTGATGTGATAGAGGATTTGCCAAATGCAATGAAACCGTTTGACAAAACCGGCGAATAGGACGCACTACGTTATTCATGTTCAGCAGGAACACAACATTTTTTTCATGCAATTTAAGGTGACTAGGCTGAGTACCGCATTAATACATCCTTCAAGTACTATCCGCGCTAGCCATTCAGAAATGATATCAAATATTGGGATTCCGCTAGCTGTAGTTGTTCACATAACGAATGTCTCAGTTCCCCGATTCCTGTAGTTTGCTACGACACTCGATTCAATTTCTGTTAAGAACGACAGTTGAAGCGACACAATTTCTGTAGTTGGTTAACAGACAAAATTATATTCGCAATGATTGTATCTCTGAGGGTAGTTTCTAGTCACAATTATAAGATAGCGGGAGAAATTGAACTTAAATGGGCAACGAAATTAATCGCCAACAGTCTGGAATCGAGCAGAAAATAAATGAAATGGTTGAACAGTCTAGAATTCTTGAAGCATATATGAATGATATTATAACTCGCGAAGCAGCCGTTACAAGGGTAATAGGGGAGGCTCGTCTGGCTTCAGCTGCCGTCCAAAAAATTCCGGATGAAAAGGAAGTCGAATCATTAACACCAGTCGGAATCGGTGTTTATATAAAAACATTGGTCCCACCTATAAAAAAGTTATTGATAAATGTAGGGGCTGGCGTAACTATAGAAAAAACTAAGGAAGACACTGTCAACTACGTGGAAGCCAAAATTAAAGAATTTGAACTTGGGTTGAGAGAGCTTTTAAAGCAGAAACAGCAATTAGCAATACGGATGGAACAAATTCAGGGCCAGATTAATCAAATGTTACAGAAAACACCAACCACCGCTAGTGACAGCCGCCAAGCCTCTCGCTCTGTTTAGGTTGGTAGTATATGTTCGATCAGCTCAGAAAGGCGTTTTCAATTGCCACTAAAAGTATAGGCCAAAGAGATCTATCAGAAAAAGATCTTGAGTATAGTTTGCGAGATTTGCAGTTAGGATTGTTGGAAAGTGATGTTGCACAAGAGGTAATCGACGATTTCTCAGCAAAATTGAAAAAAGATTTACTGGGATTAAAACTTGAAAAAGATGATAAGTCAGAAGAATTGATCCGATCAAAATTCCAAAATGTTATCGCAGAGATGTTTGCGAAAACTGGAAAAGTAGATCTAATTAACAAAATCAAAACAAAGAGGGAGCTCAAATCAGGACCCTTCATCGTCGTATTTCTGGGAATCAATGGAACTGGTAAAACTACGACGGTAGCAAAAGTAGCGAATCTGCTGCGCAAAAATGGCATTTCTGTGGTTTTGGCAGCTGCAGATACTCATCGCGCCGGTGCTATTGAGCAACTCAGTCAACATGGTCAGAAATTGGCACTAAAGGTTATTGCACAGCGATATGGGGCCGATCCTTCAGCAGTGGGTAGGGACGCGGTTGATTATGGTAGGAAACATCACATTGACGCGGTCCTGATCGACACAGCTGGCAGAATGCAGACTGCTAAGAATCTTATGGACGAAATAGGTAAAATCGTCAAAGTAGTAAAACCCGATATAAAAATATTCATCGGCGATTCATTAGCTGGGAATGATACGATAAATCAAGCCAGAGAGTTTTTTGAATATACTAAATTTGACGGCGCTATATTGACCAAGATAGATGCTGACGCTAAAGGCGGCTCTGCAATTTCAATAGTTTACGCCACATCCAAACCAATTGTTTACCTAGGAGTTGGACAGGGATATGATGATATTATACCGTTCGACATGACTAAATTCCTTCAATCAATATTCTTGGATACACATTTAACGAATCTCGAGAATTCAGTTTTTAAATTAGACCAAGACTCTGAACCGACTACAGAACGAAGGTCACCAATAGAACCCTTATCTAATGCTCCATCTACAAGACCAGCCGGCGAAATACTACACCATGTAATAACGGGTGCACAAGATAGTAAAGGTGACGCAAAACCAACAGAAGAACACCCGCTTCTTTCGCAATCGATATCGGAGCAGAATAACAATACAAAGCCTGCCGGGTTACAAATAGAATCTGAATCCATAGACAAGACGGATGGATCTCAAACGCCCTTGTTTGACAAGAATCGAGGGGAAGATTTAGGACTAACGAAGAAACATGAAGATGCCCCACTTATAGAGAAAAAGAAGAGTCGTTTTAGCAGTTTATTCCGTAGAAGGAAGAGCAATAAAGAAGTAGTGGAAGAAACGGATACCGACAGGACAGATGAGAAGGAGAAGGATACGGAACGCCCAAATTTGCGTAAAGATTCAAACAGGGAATCAGGCGATCAGGAAAATCAAGAAAAAGGACAACCAAAGGACGATAAGGTATATCTTACCGATGAAGACATTGAAGACCTGCTTAAGTAACAAGGACGTTCTCAGTCTGATCGACCTAAGCTCAGAGGAAATTTTGTCAATATTAGAATTGGCTAGTCGTTTGAAAAAAGAATCAAGGCGTAGAGAAACGGACTCGTTACTCAAAGGGAAAGTTCTTGCCATGATCTTCCAAAAACCATCTACCAGGACTCGGGTGAGTTTTGAAACAGGAATGTATCAACTCGGTGGAAGTGTAATCTATCTGAGTACTAATGATCTCCAATTGGCGCGCGGAGAATCTATAGAAGATACGGCTCGATCATTGTCACTGTATGTAAATTGTATTGTGGCACGACTTTATAGCCATGTAGACGTTAAAAGATTAGCTTCATGCGCCACTGTCCCGGTTATAAATGGACTTTCTGATACTTTCCATCCATGTCAGATACTTGCTGATTTGTTGACGATTCAGGAGCACAAAAAAAAACTAAAAGGACTAAATATTACATGGATAGGTGATGGCAATAACGTTTGCAATGATTTGTTGTTAGGATGTGCAAAGATGGGTGTGAATATAGTGGTAGCTTGTCCACATGGCTTTGAACCATTAGATCAGGTAGTAAGCTTGGGAAAAAGAGAAGGACAAAAGACTGGATCTGAAATAACTATTACTGATGACCCTTCTACTGCGGTTCGAAATGCCGACGTAGTAGTGACTGATACTTTTATTTCTATGGGTAAAAGTGATGAAAAAATCGCTCGTACTAGAACCTTTCTTCCAAGATACCAAGTAAATTCTAAACTGATGAAATTGGCGAAAAAAGACGCCATTTTCATGCATTGTCTGCCTGCTACACGAGGTCAAGAGGTAACCTCAGATGTAATTGACGGGAAAGCTTCAGTTGTGTGGAAAGAAGCCGAAAACAGATTACACGTTCAAAAAGCACTAATCTCATTGCTGATAAGTGCTAAACCATGACCTTATTCAGTCCCTTCGTTCCTATAAGTATTCATGCGGTAGGAAGATGCTCCAATATAGTTTCCACTTTTCAAAAAATTATTGAAGGACGCAAACTACGGTATCTAATTCATATCAGAAATATAATGTAATTTATAAATGCTATAATAAGGTCATGATATCGCAAATCCTAGAGAAGAGCTGACAATGGGGGTTAGTATCCATATTACGTTAATATGCCTTCTAAACCATAATTTCAACATCCTCAGAGAAAAGATCGATGTTTCTATATTATGAGATTTTAAATATGACAATTTCGGCATAGCTTTATGGCAAAAGTTATAGTAGGAAAAACTTCTGATATTCCAGAAGGAAAGCTAACACACGTAACCGCAGGTGGAAATGAAGTTCTAGTTGCAAATGTAGGGGGAAAATATTATGCAATGGGTGACATTTGCAATCACGCAGGGGCTGAGCTTCATGATGGAGAACTTCAGGGCAAGGAATTGACTTGCCCTTGGCACGGTGCAAAATGGGATGTAACTACTGGCAATCTAGTTTGGTTTCCCACCAACTTAAAACCAGAGGAATCATTCAGAGTTACTGTAGAAAATGACACAGTCTATGTAGAGGTGTAGATCTACAATTTCCGGAGATCGAATATCACCGAATATACTACAGAAAACCTCTCGACAATGTTGCAATTATCTAATCTTTCATATCGTCTAACAATATCGACCGTCGCTATAATTTTTAGAATTTGACCCGTACGAGAGACGGAAAAGACGATTCCATATGGCAGTTTTGATAAAGATATTGCTAGTCTCTCAGTCCATTCGGTTTTGACATGATATAAAATCCATGCGCCGAGATAAGAAATGCCGCTAAGGACATCTTTGTTGCAAATACAAGGTTCCAAGGTGTTTTGGGATTTGGATATGGCACATTTATGTCATCCAGCTTCACGATTCCCTTTATCGCGTCAGCGGTAATCAATGAACTCCATACTATGAAGTTGTAAATGAATTCATATAATGCGATTACGGCTATAGCTAGGACTACTAATTGTAGGATCAACTTGACGGTTTTAGGAAGATATCTTACCTTCTCTCCACCAAGCTTAGTCACACAATACCATCCGACCACTGACACTATCATAAGATATGTCACAAGTTTTGAAACACCGTGTACAGGAAATTCTGTGTTAACGAGTACTTCCCCTACTACAACTCTTCCGGTCTTAAGATATTCCCCGACACTGACGTACAGAGCGTATGCTGTAATAGACGCCATTGTGAACGCACAAAAGTAAAATATTCCAAGAAGAAGTTTTCGTGTCCTCCTTTCATCTATTTCAAGGTTTGAGTGCCGCATAGACCTACAGTTAAATACTATGAGTTGGGTTATAAAAAAATTACATATCCGGAATTTACTCTTCTTATGAGCATTTATACAGTAAAAATACTTCCATTGTTTTCTAGATAAGGTGCCTGAGAGATCTTTTAGAGCGGATTGACCAGCTTATAGCTTGATGGCTGGATTTTATTAATATGTGATGCTTCAAAAGTGCTAAAAGAAAAAAATACACTAGATGAAGCATACACTTGAGTAGCGCGAGGTCTTCATGCTTATATTTTGTCACTTATCTCCCCACCTGCCTCGTTCTGTCTAGTCCACGCATGAGTAAGGCGCATTTGCACAATAATCTAATATACTCTGATATCTGAATAATCTGGAAAGAATTGAGGAGGCCAGACTGGGATACTTACTTCATGCTTCAATCAGAAATAGCGAAACTCCGCTCTAACTGTGTTACAAGACATATCGGCGCAGTAATTGTAAAAGACAACAGACAGATAGCAACAGGCTACAATGGGACTCCTCCTGGTGTCAAGAATTGTTTTGAAGGAGGGTGTTCTAGATGTATGGCGAGAATAAGAGGAGAAATCAAGTCAGGCGAACTTTTGGATCGATGTATGTGTACTCACGCAGAGGCAAATGCCATAATGCAATGCGCATTATTTGGAAATGCCGGAAGCACGAGGGGTGCCTGCTTGTATACCACATTAGCTCCGTGTGTGGAATGCAGCAAGATGGCAATTAGCGTAGGGATTAAGAGGATAGTTGTTCTTGCTGATTATCCAACAGATGGAACACAGTTGTTATCTGAGGCCAATATCGAATTAGTAAAGCTAAACCAGGAAGTTCTGCAACATTGGATCGCGGTTATAACCAATGATCCAGAAACCTCGGCAAAGGCAGCAAAAGGCAAGGATTAACATTACAAACGACCGAAGAATCAGTTGCGATATGGGATCGAGAAAATACCATCGTCATACTTGACCATAACATCGAGCATTAGTACAAAGCTAGTTACCAACAAACAACGTCCTATAGCTGTAAAACAGGTATTTTGTTAATAAACAAAACTAAACCTTAAAAAGCCAATCTATGTCTTATCAAACTGCAATAATTTCTAGGTGGTTAAACTCAAAATTGCATGTGCCATGTCCCCGTTAGCATCGGTCAGCGCTTGAACTGCTTTTTCCCTACTGACGTTTGCTTGCTGGCTAACAAGAATTATATCCTCTTCCTTAAAGGTCTTGACATCTCTTTCTTTCTCTTCGATTTCTGAAGCAACAACTTGAAAAATCGTATTATCCTTTCCTTTCATTTCGATTACCTGAGGTTTTAGAAGATAAAGTTCCTTACTATCGGTTTTAATAATAACCTCTTCAACATTACCAATATCTTTCATTTCAAGCCCCATTTTATCTAACATTCTCCTCATCTCACGGTTCCCGCCACGCATCATGTTGCTTTATATTTCCCTTGGGCTTTTTATTCCTTCTCTGACCTTCACAGCCACACCTTTATGATAGTTTTTCATATGGTTGCATCCGACTAACGCCCTGCCTACCGCTATTACCTTGTCGAAACTATCTACTATCGCTACGTCTGAGCCGACTTTGACATTTGAACCACACCATTCTACGTGCTTGCAGAATAAAGATCGGCCTTCTCGTACAAATGGTATCACTTTTTCAGTTGGAATTACGCAGTTCTCTTTAAATCGTTGACTCCTCAAAAACTCTTTCGCACCAAATATTGTTATAGCAAGTCCACCATCGACCCGAAGAGTCGCGACTAATCGGTTTTTGATAGAGAAATTTTTGATGCGTCCAGTCCTTTTTGAATATTCAAAGTTAAAGTCCAATGTAGCATGATGTGCTGTGAGAATGTCATAAGTGCCAGTTCCGAACAACGCATCAATATGATGACGTATCTTTTCTATGGGATTCAATGGTAACGGTTTCAAATGATGTTAACGATTTGAAATACTTACATTAACTTTACTCAACAGGAATACGATAGATATCTATATAGTAAAAAGTTACAGATATATAAAAAACAGAGTCGATACTAGAGCGATGGATAACAATGAAGGCGACGAATTAGTTAATCAAAACGAAGAAACAAGGAAAATACAATATACAGGAGGTTCTTCATATATTGTATCGTTACCCAAGAGATGGATCCAAGACCTGAGATTGAAACAAGGTGACCATGTTGTGATTGCTAGGCAGGGACACTCTATATTACAGATAACTCCGGCATCAAAGAAAATATCTAAAGATCAAAGAGAGGCGAGAATAGAAGTGACAAAAAATGACACCCCCTATTTTCTTGCTCGCAAGCTAATATCACTATACTTTCTAGGTTTTAATATTATACATATCTCTCAGAAAGATGCTGGTAGATTGTCTGGCGAACAACGTCAGGTTATGAAGGACGTTGTGAGGCGTGTTTTAATGGGCACGGAGATCATAGCTGATTCTGCAACGAGCATCACATTGCAAGTCTTGATTAATTTACTTGATCTATCTGTGGATGCAGCGTTCAAAAGAATGCTTTTGATCGCAAAATCTATGCACCGTGATGCAATACTGTCGTTAAGAGAGAACAATATCGAGTTGGCTAAAGAAATTTTAAAATCTGATGACGAAGTGGATCGCTTCAGTTTCTATATTGTAAGACAGCTTAATATTGCAATAAAAAATGAACATTTGCTGGAGGAAATAGGGTTAGAGGATTCTCGTAACTGCTTAGGATACAGGATAATAGTAAAATCCATGGAAAGAATTGCCGACCATGCGGCGATTATCGCAAAAGATATAATCGAAATGGAAACGCCACTCAATAAAGATATCATAGAAAAGATTGCTGAAATGAGCAATTTTGCGCTCGAAGTGTTGGATGAAGCATGTCTATCAATATTCAAACGGGATTATGATTCTGCCGATTTAGCTATAGAAAAGTCTCGCAGAATTGATACCTTAGAAAAAGGAATTATACAAGTCGCAAGCAAGCTGACTGATATCAGTATAATATACAGAATTAAGATCGTCACTGAAAATATTCGAAGGGTAGCGGAGTATGCTAGCGATATCGCAGAGGTCGTTTTAAACATGACCGTGCAGCAAAAGGTAAGAAAAGGCTAAATTTGCTTCAGATTAAAAGATTCTAATGTCATCCTTCTGCGAGTTGTGCGGACAAGCGGTAATTGATGAAAAAAAGGCTGTTTTGATCGACGGGATAGTTTTTAATGTCTGCAGGGGATGTTCAAAACGTGGCAAGCCGTATACTGCACCTATACCGATTTCAAAAAGTAAACCAACATCTTCTTACATGACCGGACCACGTACTACTTCTAACAAAACCACAAAAGCTATGAGAAAAATCGAGATGACAGATAACACTATTTTAAATCCTGAATTTGGAAAATTAATCAGAGAAGCACGCATGAAAAAAGGTTTGACACATGAACAATTGGGAGCGCAGATGAATGTAAAGGCAAACCTTCTCAAAAAGCTTGAAACCGGGGCGTTGAAGCCCGATGAATTATTTGCTAAAAAATTGCAGCGGTTTTTAGGAATCCAATTGTACATGAGCGATCAGGAGGATTAGTAAAATGTCAAACTCGCACAAAGCTATCTTGATCACTTACCCGTTCGAAGAAGCGGCAAAAGAAGCAAATTCTCTGGCTGATGCAGCAGGATATTCTCTAGGCAGAGTAATTAATCAGCGTCACCTCACTAAATCAAAATATGGTATTGGTAAGGGAAAAGCACAAGAAGTGAAACAACTGGTAGAGCAAGAGAAGCCAGAGGTAATCATCTTTGATGAGGTTTTAAAGCCAAGCCAGCAATACAATTTGGCAAGCCTGTGCCAGGTTGAGATAATTGATAGGGAAGGCCTAATCCTAAAAATTTTTGATCGAAGAGCAAGTACTGCAGAATCCAGAATCCAGATTAGACTGGCACAGCTGCGTTATGATATGATTCGAGCACGGGAGAAAGTCAGACTCGCAAGAGCAGGAGAGCAACCTGGTTTCTTCGGTATGGGTAAATACGACGCTGACGTATATTTCCTAGACATAAAAAGACGCGCAGCAGTTCTAAGGAAAAAATTGCAAAAGGAAGAGGTAAGGAGAAATCTTTATAGAATTCAGCGGTGCAAAGCAGGACTACCGACTGTCTCGATTGCCGGGTATACTGCGGCAGGAAAAACTACGTTGTTCAATTCTTTGACGGGAGAATCAAAAATTACTGGACAGGGAATGTTTACCACATTATCCACGTTCACTCGACTTGTACGATCTAAAGGAGCGAACCTTTTAATTTCGGACACTGTGGGCTTCATTAGTAAACTTCCTGCATATATGGTGGACGCATTTAAATCGACTCTCCATGAGCTAACTTATTCCGCCGTAGTTTTGCTTGTGCTTGATGTAAGCGAACCAGTAGAAGAAATTGTAAAAAAATTGAATAGTTGTATCAATGTAATGTATGAGTTGGGAGTGCCATTGACTAAAATTGTCTATATACTAAACAAAGTGGATTTGACTAGTATCGAAGATGCTGAGGATAAATCTGCTCGGCTCGGGCTACCGCAGTCAAAACATCGAGTATTATCTGTGTCTGCAAAAACAGGGTACAAGATCGACTCATTGAAGAATGTAATGGCGTCGCTAGTCCGTCAAGGTGAACAGTAACTGAAAGTATCCGTTCTCAGAATCGGACATAGATTAGTACGGGACGATCGATTGACAACTCATGCAGCGCTGGTCTCAAGAGCATTCGGTAGCGATAAAATCTACATGAGCGATGTAGATGATTCCATAAAAAAAACAGTAGAGGATGTAAGTAGCAGATGGGGCGGGAGATCTGATTTTAAGATTGAAATTGTTAGAGGATGGAGTGAGATGATAGCGAATTGGAAGAAAGATGGTGGAAAAGTGGTTCATTTAACAATGTATGGTATACACATCGATGACGCTATTAGTTATCTAAGGAGAGAAAATAGAATTCTAGTAGTCATTGGTGCAGGAAAGGTACCTAGGCAAATGTATGAGCTTGCAGACTATAATATTGCAATAGGAAATCAGCCACATTCTGAGGTAGCGGCATTGTCAATATTTTTAGACAGGATGTTTAGAGGCAAACAGTTCGAAAAGGAATTTAAAGATGCAAGACTAAAAGTAATTCCAACGGAAAAAGGCAAGAGAGTTAGAGAATTGAGCTAATGCAGCATACATGACCGCTTCTTAGGAGCATGGTGAATCCTCAATTAGCAATTACCGTGCAATGCCATCCATAAAAAAGTATAAATTACATCTTCAAAATAGGCCGGTGGAGGTCATGTTACATGGCGTTTAGGAAAGGTAATCAGAAAGTTTGATCTTTTGCTCTCCAGGAATTTTCGCCACTTCAAATCTCTCTTTAGGTTTAAGCAGAGTGGCTGTTGCATCAATTCCCACCTTAGTCGTAAGCAAATTCTGCTGATCACTCGATGGGTCAAGACTAGATCCCTTCACATTTGTAACTATCACAAAACCTTTATCTGCTTGACATCTAGTGCAGATCGCATATTCTACGGCAATAGCATCCGTCGGGCTTATGTCTTCGTCCACCACAACTGCCATTTTAAGAGAAGGATGAGAAGCGAATGCCGCCAGAAGAGCATTTTTTGGTTCACCCTCAAGACGCTTGCGGATTTGAATTACTACATCTAACCAAGTGCAACCCCCTTCGGTAAGATGGACTGCCATTGTAGTTGGAACCACATTTTTGACTCCTTCAAATATTTTTGCTTCTACGGGCAAACCCATCAGTAACCGATGTTCAGGAAAGCCTGGTAAAATATCATGGTAAATCGCGTTATTTCTGAATTTTATTCTATCAAGTTCAAGGACAGGCTGTCGGCGCTTTAGGTCATAGGTTCTTAAAGCCTCTACCATCCATTCCTCCTCTGTCCTGTCTTGAAGAATCCTACCTTCTAACACTATTTCGCTAAGAGTTGGAATGAAAAGGTCAGAAAAATTGCTGCATGTAACTGTGAGTTTTTCTTGTAGCAATGAGTTTGCGATTAACATTTCATTAGTTTTGTACGCTGCTTGATATGCTGAAGCGATACTAATTGCTGGATGCACCCCTATTGCAATGGAGACTTTGAGGTCTTGTCCATGTTCTTTGGCAAATGAAAAGCACTTATGAAGGTGTCTACCTTCTACCATTCTAATTGCCAAATGTCTGCCATCTAATAATAATAGACGATGTATGGACGCATTTTGGTTTCCCATTTCCTCATCTTTTGCAAACACAATTGAGGATGTGATATACGCGCCTGCATCCTTTTCAAAATGAGTAACAATAGGGAGGTCTCTTAAATTGTTACTGAAATTCTCTTCAAAAGGTGCCCTTGTAAAGATTTTTTTCGGTTCAGTTGTTCGTGTCATTGCCTCTGTAACATACGAATGAATTAGCTTTTCCTTTTTGGCCCCAATGGCAAGAAAAAATCTTCGTCTGTTACCCAAAATATTACATGCTACTCTAATTCTGCTGTCTTTAACCGTTTCAAATAATACTGCTTGTCCACCACCCAGCTTACTGACGATAGCCGCAATCTCGAATTTTGGATCAATACATTTCTTTATTATAATGAGTTCGTTTTCTTTTTCTAATAAACTAAGGAAGTTAGGTAAGTCAATACTATTCTCTGAAATTTCGATTTTGTCTGTCGTAGTTTCGCTCATCTTCTTTTCCAACTAAATTCATAATCTCTCCCATAATTGCTTTCATATCATCGAGATGCAAATTCTTTATGCTGTGCATGCAAACAAGACATATACCATTTATCATAGTAGATATTCTTTCCGAAATTGTATTCATAAAAATAGAATCATATTTACTCGGGATAACTTTTGCTGTGCTAACTTTATTAGCAGAGGCTATGGAAACATATAGAGATCCAATTCGATTTGAATCTTCGGCAACTATAATAAAACATCCGTTCTGGAAAGATAAAAACTTTATAAGAAAAATTCTAGTACTTGGTGCTCTTACAGTCCGTAAAATCAGTGAGCCGGATCCTTCATCTTGCATTATTAATACTCTTTCTATACGTGAATAGGGATGAACTTTGCCACACGAGATTCTTGGAGTTTCTTTCTTGCTCGCAATTTAGCCTTATATTTCAGGTTACGGGGTTTAGTTCTCAATCTATATCCGCAGCATGGACACCACAAACCATCCCACTTTATAAAAATTTCACATATTTGACATCGCTTCTGTCCACTAGCATAACGACCAGAGCCTACAGGTTTTTGCGCTTTATGACGAATACATATACCCTTACATGTCATTATTTCATTTCCTGGTAAAATATTTTACCTTAATTTGATTATGTCGAAAAGACTATTTAAATTTATACAATTATTTTATTAACAAAATTATAGTAATAGCAAAATTTAAATGATTTAAAGCTTTAAAAGCTAAAAAAGTTTCATTTTTTAGTCATTTAAGGTGCATATATATCTTATGGCTTAGTATTTTGTAGGACATAAAGAATATAACGATCTCAGATTCTAGTATGGCCGCGAAACTGGTCAAAACTTCTACCACCGCGAAGTGCAATTGCTCTAGCTGATGATCTATCTCGTACGCCTCGCCTGTTTGCATCTATGCATTTTGGTAAAGACGTTCCATGTTCATCTACTATCTCTATATGAACCAAATCATTAAACCTTCCTTTGATCAATGATGCGATTTGTCTTGTTATGGCCATATTTCCATCGCCAATCCTCACAATCTTTCTTTGTGAATTGATTTCCGACAATAATGTTGAGATTAGCTGAAACGCCGATAGTGGAGTTGTCTCCACGAAGCTGTCAAGTTCGTCATGTAAATAAATTATTGATATTCCTATTCTATCACCGGGGTCGACCCCTATTGTCAACTGGTCATCATGTTGAAATCCCATAACTTTACGCAACATTTTTGCCTTCAGTAGAACAGGATATTTACCGACTTCACTATCAAGGAGAACATCTTTTCTATTGACAATTTGTGCCTCGTCTTGTGTTGTGATAATAATTTTGGCATTAGATACAGCGGCCTGTTCTGGAGATAGTGATTCGAAACGCAAATCCATCAATTTCAGTGCATGGGTAATTTTATAATAGGGACGACCGTAAACAGTGGCTACGGCAATATTATATTGCAGCAGCTCCTCCGTCAGGGGCGTTTCATCAAATCTCGTTATGCGAAATAATTATTAAACTTTATGAAATTTGGCTGGGTGTCTCATATCAATAAATACTCCGTTACAGCCCCTACGGCGCGAATTTTGCAAATCGTGATCCATCGTAATTACTCACGTAGTTCAATCAAAATCCGAATGTCATGGTGCAAAGAACAATTATTGGTTTATTAACGAGCAGATATCCCAAACACTCGGGTGCTCGCAGCCCATAATGGATTTATAATAATAATTAAATGCTGAATGGCATTTTCAACTCCCGTATTTTTGTTCCGTTCATTGCGTGATTTCATATTCTATAATAGCTAGCATGGACTAGCAATACGAATAGTACAAAATATTCTTCAAATATAGATCGAATGCTTTTTGGTCCCTAGAATGCCTAATAATGTAAGTCCCAAATTTTCTTTCGAATACTCATACAGAATTTTGCTACTATGAAATTTCTTCTACATCGTTTGGCTACAAATTTGAATACTATTGCTTATTCATTAAATAGTACTCCCAATATTCCATATTCTCAATAATATGAGATACTATATCACTTCAACTGTTACCAGTAAATAGTAAAACTTTTCCATAGTTCTTTATCTGAGCATATATAAAACAATATAACGATAAGAACTCGATTGTGTGAGAACATTGAATTGAGTGAGCCTATGCATGAAAGAACTGGGATTGTTTCCCGACAACGATGTCCTCCAGCTGTGTTCGAGAAGGTACTAATTGTGGGACTAGGACAGCTAGGACTTCCCGTAGCAAAGTATGTTAAAGAGAAAGGATTCGACACGTATGGATATGACAGTAGTACAAAAGCAATGGACCGGGCTGAAAAAATAGGAGGAATAAAAAAAGCTTCTAACTTTAGTGAATTTGATATATACATACTATGTGTCTCAACACACAAAGTAGAGGATATATTCTCTCCTCAAATTGATGGCTTGTTGTCTATAACAGATAGGATTTCAAGAGAAGCAAAGAATGGGGCACTTGTTTCAATAGAGAGCACAATTCCGGATGGAACATCGAGTAAAGTATTTGAATTACTTAATCATCGGTTGCATGTTGTTCATGCTCCACATAGATGGTATGCGTTAGAAGAAAAGGAGCACGGTGTAAATCAGTTACGTGTGATAGGAGGAGTATGTGATTGTTGTCTTAGACTAGGCATGCAGTTTTATGATGGTAGTAGTACTTGTAACAATGAAAAATCGGAACCTTATTCTGACTCATTCTCCTTATCATCGTTTTCATCTTCTTATTCCTCATTTAAAAGTCTAGGAATCCCTATGCATCCAGTAACAAAAATTGAGATAGCTGAAATAACAAAAATTGTTGAAAATGCACATAGATATCTACAGATAGCCTTCGCTGAAGAACTCTATTTGTATTGTCAAGCAAATAACATAAACTTTCCAGAACTACGAGATGCTCTAAATACCAAATGGAATGTCAACATTTTAGAACCGAGAGACGGAATAGGAGGACACTGCCTCCCAAAAGATACCAAGATGTTTGTACAATCATCATCTCGATCAAAGTCTATTAGAAGTAAAATACTGACAGCAGCCATGGAGGTAGATCAAAGTTATCGAAGATACAGACAAATTAGAGGAGGCAATAATGACTGTAGTAACAGTTTACATACAAGAGTAGGGATAGTCGAAGATGAAATATCATCATTCCATCCATCATTGTCTCAGATTAATTCATTAGAGAACACTGAAGAGCGCAGCTAAACGATGGGACTTCAACTCCTATTCTTTATATACGCATCGTCAATGTTATAATCCCAAAGTTATAAGTAGGCAAATTTACCATATCAACTGTTGTCTAATAACGCACTCAAACCTTTAATTAAAGATTGGAAGGCTAATGTTGTTAATTGTCTTGGTTCTAGCGATGATACAGAGAGGCTAGCTGAATACGCTTTGCATGTTTCTAGGATCCTTGCCTATCCAGACTTGGATGTAAAAGCTATACTAGATAGGATCGATGCAATGGGCACAGAGATAATCCTGGCATCGAAGAAATCGATGCCCTCAAGGCCGACGCAAATAATAGAAAAAATTAATAACTATTTATTTAAAGAGAAGGAGTTTAAAGCAAACTTACAAGACTACTATAATCCAATGAATAGCTATGTTAACGTTGTTTTGGAACAAAAATCTGGGATTCCGATTACACTGTCTATAATATATATGCGCGTAGCACATATTCTAAAATTTAGATTATACGCGGTCAATTTTCCTGCCCATTTTCTGGTCAAACATATATTAGAAGGAGAAAATAGTGAAATCATCATCGATCCTTTTAACGGAGGACGAATTATGGATGATTATACCCTGCAAGAATTGCTCGATCATTTTTATCCTAGTCAAAAAATTTCGTTAACGCGGGCGTATGTTGCAAAGGCTACATCGGGAGAGGTAATAATACGTATGCTAAATAATTTAAAGGGTAGTTATTATGAATCTCAGGATATTGATAAAGCTGAAATAGCTAATGAAATGATAATTGCTATTGATCCCCATAACCTCGATGCCGTAAGAGACAAGGGTATGATATTGCTAAAGAGGAAGAATCCTTTAGAGGCGCTAGAAATGCTGAACATGTACTTAGAAATAGATCCTGAAGTAGAGGACGCAGATACCGTCCTAGCTATAATAAGACAAATCCGAGCGGAATTAAATAAAGATTAATATAATAACAAT
>JASHSN010000371.1 GCA_030038695.1 Nitrososphaeraceae archaeon | reverse complement strand
CTGAATGTTATAAGGTTTGTTAAAGGTAAGAACTTGGGCTCATAATGCTTTTCACTCTTGGCTACGATTAGTGGGATCCTGTTTCTGGAACGATATCTCGAAGATGGGTTAGCAAGTCTCTCTAGCTATTGCACCCTAACTTACCGGCACAGTAAAGAAAAAGGACTTAAGCTCATCAGTCTATGAGAATGTTGTTGTGAAGATCGGGGTTTTTCTCTTAGCTATTCCTCTAGTGTTATCAGCATTTATCCACTTATGGAACCTTAAGGATGGCTAAAACTTAAGGGAACAGAGAACGGCTCCTATTCAGCTCCATATGGCTATTAGTCCTTTATCGTTCAATATTTTCATACATGCTCTCCAAGTATCATCGTCTAGTGCAGTTTTCGATTTCAACTGTAATGTGCTATCAACTAAATATCTAAGCTCTTTTAACTTGGTATGCTTGTTGAAGTACAAAGAAAACAATATCACCTGGCAGACATGATTATAGAACTCATTCTCCTTACATAACGGTTCAGTCATTCTCTTCTCCTTTACAATAGTTTACCTTATTCATGAATGTGGTAGCTGATATTTGGTTGCATTTACGTTGCGAATTGGTTGCATTTACGGATCCGATATTCTATAACCATAATATTGAATCCACATCTCCTAATTACAGACGACATAAACCGAGGGTTGTGGCGATTGAGGCGATTCTTGTCTTATTCGCTTCTAGGCGATACACAATCGCTAGTTAATCTTCCTCTATTGTCTTAAGCTCTTCCTCGAACGGTAAATTTATTTCAGATATCTTTTCAGCCAACCTTTTTTCTACTCGTTGTAATCCAGGGTCATATACAACGCCGGATTTTACACCTTTTTTAATTTTAAATGGCTCGTCGGAATCGGTCTTATTCAAGTTGGCAAATTCTTCATATGCGATAAGCTCCCGCAATAATTTTTCTGACACATCATCTCCCTTTTCTGTAATTGTTATGTATGTGTCGCCATCTATTTTCTTGATATCGACTAAGCCATTATTAGAGATCATATTGTATACTTTGCGACTTTTGACCTGTCATAATTGATGGGGAGATGGTAAGGGCTAATGTCTTTGAATGAATTCGCAATCTCTTTCAAAGCGTAAAGGGTAAAATAAATTGAGTTATCACCTTTCCAGATAATCTGAACATTTGTGTGGATTTGGCTAGGAAAATAACTAACAGATACCTATGGATTTTCATTCTCTGAGGACCTAGGTAAATGACGTGTCCTTCAGAATCTCTGCCATTAAGAATTGGTACAATGTGTGCGAAAATCCTTATCAAACCTTCAGGACTATGATTGAAAGCCTGCAAAGCACTGGAGAGTGTCCCTAGATAGAGATAAACATTTTGCAACGAGACTGAGACGTAATTTCTACTTGATATCGTCTACCTGGAATACGCTAGGGCGGGCCAATTGCATCACACATCCCTACACGTACCAGACCATTGGTCATGGTTATGTTATAACGGGTAGGTTTAAGACATGAGCAGCTTGTAGGAAGAGTTGTATGTAAAGTAGTTTGCACATGACCTCAGAGGGTTAGTGTTTGTTTTAGAATTTGCGATATTTGTTTTAGAATTAATACATCTTTGTCGGCATTTTGCTTTTCACATTGACAGCTGGGGGGGATAGCTAAGGCTTTATCAAGGTATGTTATAGCTCCACTATAATTTCCTAATTTGTATAGAGCTTGGCCTTTGCCGCTTAATGCATCCTTATACTTAGGGTCTATAGCTAGGGCTTTATCAAAATAGGTTATAGCCTCCTTATATTTTCCTAAACCATTAAGAGCATCGCCTTTATTACTTAATGCATACCTATACTTAGGATCTATAGCTAAGGCTTTATCTAAATACAGTATACCACCTGTATGATTTCCTAAACCATCGAGAGCCAAACCTTTGTTATTTAAAGCATATTTATTATCGGGATCTATAGCTAAAGACTTATCAAGGTATGTTATAGCTTCCTTATAATTTCCTAGACTATTCAGAGCCCATCCTTTGTTATTTAATGCATATTTATTGTTAGGATCTATAGCCAAGGCTTTATCAAGATACGGTATAGCCTCTTTATAATTTCCTAAACTATTCAGAGCCCATCCTTTATTGCGTAATGCATCTCCATACTTAGGTTCTATAGCCAAGGCTTTATCAAGATACGGTATAGCCTCTTTATAATTTCCTAAACTATTAAGAGCGTATCCCATTGCGTTTAATGCATAACCATCACTAGGATCTATAGCTAAGGCTTTATCAAAATACTGAATTGCTTGTTTATAATTACCAAGGTTATTGAGATCATAGCCTTTATAATATAATGCATCCTCAAACTTAGGATCTATAGCCAAGGCTTTATCATAATACAATATTGCTCCAGTATAGTTTCCTAAATCGTCAAGAACTAGACCTTTGTTGACTAAAGCATATTGTGTAGTGGATGGCAAGTAGGTTGGTGAGTGGTTGTAGTAGTTGAACAGAGCTAGTGTAAATATAACTGTCATAACTGTGGCTATCCCAACGGCTAGTGAGATTTTGGTTTTGTTTTTTAGAATTCCTTTATGTACGGCAGCTTCGCCGCTTTTGGTAGTTGGACTACTAGGACTAGGAACTGTTGGGGAATTAGGTGGAGGCGATCTTAAATCTGGATATGATGCCAAAATGACATTTCCAGATTCTTCTGTTTTTAACATCGGTCTTTGCTTTGGTCTTTC
>JASHSN010000370.1 GCA_030038695.1 Nitrososphaeraceae archaeon | reverse complement strand
TATCGATTTTCTTATGAAATCCTGTTATGTCTTATTTGGACTTCCCAGACTCTAGTATCTAGCTGAATAGAGTCTATTCTCCTTCTCACCACGCTCCTTCAGAAAGTTTATCACATCGTCAAAACTCCTAGCGCATGTATCATTAAAAAACTGTATACTACTACGCATCTCACTTCCGTAAATTTCTTCGAATCTATTATTCATTTGATGATAAAGAGTCCAAGAAAAAGCATAGTATGATAGCAATCAATTTGATTGCTCCAAAAATTATAGTTGAAAATTACGGCAAAAGCGATATAGTTCTGGAACCATTCGCTGACTTAGTCGGTGAGCTAGTAGCTAGGGCTTGCGAAGGGGGAGGAACTAGGGAAGATAGACCCGAGGAATACGAGGAAGACCCCGACAACGACAACCTATGATCCGTATGCTGTCAAGATGCTCTCACTTGATTCATTGCCGAAATAATGAATGTATTTTTCTGGCATATGCGAACGAACAGACCACCCAGCATGGGTATAGACCTACTGCCTGTTTTGCCATTTACCAGCACCTCGGCATATTGTCTAGTTTTATCAGGAGTTATCTTGAACACCACATCTTTTATCCGAAGTTTCAATAATTCGTGTGGTCTGCATGATGAGTCATGAGACATTGAATGATAACATTTGTCCCTTGCGTTTGGGCAATATCTTAATGATATTTCTATTAGGAATAGATTTTTACTTGCACACTGTGTAGTTACGGTAGATCTTGACAAATAATCCTGTTGCAGTCTTTGATTCGGGAGTCGGTTCCTTATCAATAATTAGAGAATTAAAAAAAGAGATTCCCCACGAAGACCTGCTTTATTTTGCAGATAGACACCATTTTCCGTACGGGAATAAATCTCACCAGCAGCTGTACGAGATTATTCTAGCTTCGATAAAATTTTTAGAAAACTACAAACCCAAAGTAATTATAGTCGCATCCATCACACCCTCTGTCCAAATATTACACAAAGTCAGAACAAGAGTCAATTCCCAAATAATTGGAGTAATGCCACCTTTAAGAACGGCAGCTAGGTTATCGAAGAAAAAACATATAGGGATTATGGCGACAGAAGGGACAATATTTAGTCAGGAACTAGCTGCGCTGCTAAGAAGAGAGGTAGCTCAAGATGTACGAGTAACCAGGTTCAATGCTTCACCAATAATAGAGTTAATAGATAATGGCATTTACATCTCTAATGAAAGAAAAACTTTTGATACCATATCACACCTACTAATGGGAAAGCTCGAAAAAGAAGATATAGACGTAATAATTCTAGGCAGCACTCATCTTTCATTCGTACAAAACTATCTTAATTCTCTGTTTCCACGAGTTAAATTTGTAGATCCGTCGCGTATTGTAGCTAAAGACGTGAAAAAATTCCTGCTTCATAATAGAATGCTCAGAAGGAGCGGAGTAGGTAGATTGCAATTAATCGCTTCAGGCGATCGAAACGATCACTTTGACCAAACTATCCGTTTGATGGGCTTCAGAGAAGCTATTAAAAGAGTCAATCCGTTAAATTTTCTTAACACTAAGACTCAGTATTAGTTCATTGACATCGTCTCCTTCAAAAGAACCTTCGAGGATCTGAGCTCTCGGCCAAATGTAACTGGTACTTATTATTCAACTCCATCTGGAGTTACAGCATACAATACAACATCGTATAACAGTACCGAGGCTAACTCTAAACTCAGAATGAGAAGGCATTCACAGTCAATAACTTTGCCACTTTTATCACTGGCGGAAGTGGAGGTACACTTAATTCCAGAAAGAATGGGGCTAATGGCAACATTACTGCCAACCTTAATGTAGGTTCGGCTCAACTAGTCCAAGATACCACTCATTCAGACAACCTTGCAGTCGGAGACGATTTTGACTGGCAATTCAGCGATACTGGCACGACCTATACCTGCAGAAGAGGCAATACATACGGAATATACTGCAGAAGAAGCAGTATGATTTCGAGATGAAGGGGGCCAAAGTATTTGCCACGTGCAACGAAATTGACAGATTATCAAAGCCCTTACAGTCAGATTCAGGAGATTATTCTTGCCTAAGTATACAGAGGAGCAATTCTTGGACGTGACGGAGAAGGTACTGCCTAAACTGTCTAATCTCGCCAGGTACATTGGAGCTAGCGTATGGAGGAATGGGGGAGACATCCGAGATGTGATATCCATAGGTAAGTTAGTTAGGAAATCGGATGGTCCTGAACAGATAGGGCTGATAATTAAGACTATGATGAAATATGGAGTTGATGGGAGAGAAAATGACTACTAGAACTCTTAGACTTTGAGAATGCTATACTGGGCTTGTTCGAGAATAATAGAATCACCATCCAGGATGCCAAGATTGTATTATGTACTCTCCTAGCTGCTATCTACGAAGATGAATTGATCGAAGAACAACACCGCCGAGAGACCATCATAGAGAATATTGAGAGACAAAAGGAACAGCTTCTTGTTAATATTTTGGGGCCTAAATGAGATGAGGGTGAAGATGAATAGAATAGCGTTGTTACCCCAAATGCTTGTTGGTTTACAAACATAGGCCCGAAAGCAATTAGCAATACCGCGCTATTATACTCGTAGTACTGAGTCTTCGTATTCGAGCTATATAGACAGAACGAAAATATTTAGTTCGTTCAGGCTACATATTAACTACTCTACCGCTGACTGAGTGACTACTGACAAGTGACTGACTGACACAACTACTCTATGTGTTTGCGATTAGTGGTTTCTGTTCGTGTTTTGCAAAACATTTCCATATTTCGCATATCGTGCATTGACAGACGTCCTGCCAAGTCCAGAAATTTGAACAATTAGCGTGCTCTCCTTGTTCACAAGATTCGCACTTCATAACTATACATAGAATCTGTCTGATTTAAAAGTTCATCAGCTATGGCCTAAGTCTCGGCCATATCACTAGTGATATCGTTTCTCCCTCCTTTTCTGAAATTGTTTGATATATTACTTTGTCTACATGTTATCTGTGAAACTCCTACTGCTGGTTGTACAGGCGTTCATTCCACATACATATCTCATGGTCTATTTGATGCTACTAAAATGCGAAGCTAAACCGTGTCCTTCCGTGTTTTGGCCTAGGTCAATTCCTACTGGAAGCTGCAACTGCAAGTTCGGACTGGCTGCATGCTGTCCAGATAAGGATATAAGGTCACCATAGACGAATTGTTCTATGCCTTGTTTGGCTCCTAGTCCCCCGTGCCCTGTTAATATCTTCCCTAGTTGTGCTTCTTGACCTAATACCTTGACATTGGCTTGCGTTACCTTTTGATTTACCTCTTGTCCTCCTAATACATTCCCTACTTGTGTCCCCTGTCCTGTTTGTGTCTGTCCTAAACTACTAGCTCCTACAAGCCCGTAAAACAGCGTGGTTGGATGTGCGATATACTGTGCAAATGCCTGATTTGACAAGGTAGCTGCTGATATGTATGCTGTTAGAATTGTCGCTATCAAGCCTATGATTGCTGATGTTTTCTTACGCATAATTCTTTAGTCACAATTTCTGTATAATACGGTTACTAACTATAAATGAGGTCATTGAAATAGTCCTGTTGATAAAGACAAACAAATTGAGTAATTGATGCCAACGTGCAAAGATAAGCTTAATGTTCCATACAAATAGCATGAAAAAAATATTATTAGCTGCTGTACTAGTTTTCCTAACTAGTTGCAATTAGCTGAGTGATGGTTTAGCGGCTACCGCTGCCACCGCTGCCTCTGAATGAATGGAGGAAAACGTCATATGGGACTTTGTTATACTTACCATATTCCTTGTATAAACACATATGCACATCGTCTAAAGTTAGCTTTCCATATTCATTGGCTTTGTCAGTCATGCAATTGAGGAAAAATGTTATTGCAAATGCTGGCGTCACAATCGTGCTTGTCATTACAACAGCTATGGCTGCAACTAGACCAATAATGACAGGGGATGCATGGATTTGATGTTTGGTCATTGAATATGATAGTATCGTCACCCTTATAGATAGTATTGACTTTTCAGTACCAGAATAGATTACGAAAGATGATATAGCAGTTATCAATTCCGTATTTTCAACGCAAAATATTAAAAATTAGTGTATTGATTCGATCGTTTAATTCTTGAATAACAATTCATTCATAATCATCGTTTAGTTACCGGTTCAATCAGGATATCTGCGACTTGCTAGCCTACAGCATGTAAATAAGAATACTTCCATTACAGCAAATAAAGTTCCGTTCAAGGATCTACCTCCCCTATGTGATAATCTAACCCGTTGCTAGACAACTTGTAGTGTTTTATTTGGTTGAACATTATAGATTTAAGTCCTTCCATTATTTCAGAATTCGAAGACAAATTCGTTATCCCTATCATGCTTAATTATAGGTTAGATTCCTTCCTGCACCATGCAAGTTGCGTGACTTAATTGTGGATATTTACTAAGAAAGTACATGCTGCTTTTGTAGAGGCAATACCACTGCAAATAGCTTGATTGTCAACAGCGATCTTTGTCGGTTGATGGATTAATTGAGATGGAGCATTGCTATTCGTAGCTGTTGTATTTATTGCGTTAGTTAGTTCTGTCGCAATAAGTCTTTTTGTCATATCAACACCTTGTGTTGTATCTATTCTACTATTAGCTAGTTGGTTGATGATTTTTGCATTCACATTTACTGGAATAGCACTCCTAACACTGCCTTTTGCTATAAAAATTGCATTATCAATATTACTTATAATCACTTTTCTTATAACTGGCTCTTCTTGTTTAATTACGTTATTGTTACCTTGTATTGAATTTGTTGTATGAATGGTTATTATAGCATTATTATTACTGGTAGCACCAGAAACAGGAAGCTGAGCATAAGCTTTTGAATGAAAAGCGATGTTTTGAGAACATAATGCTAACAATAGAGCAATAGCAAATACGGCCCTCGTAAAAATAAGATATTTAGTCATTCAATACCAATGTTTTCATTTTATCAACTAAATAAACTATATCAACAGAATGATTAAACAGATGTGTAAAGCATAATTGATGAGACCATCTAGGACTATCCCATGAACAAATTTTTATGCTACGCTTAATGTATCGGTATGGTATATGTGAATAGTTATCTGAACGGTTAAGAACCATTTCTTTCATTATAGGTTACTGACAATACACATTGGCACGTCGTCGTCCACCACCACTGACACTAGCTTTTCATTTAATCTCACTGTAAATCTTTCTAATTGCTATTTTGATCGCATTGGTGGAGTTCGCTTGCCAAATAAGTCGTCAATCAATCCCCTCTAGGATTGTGGTTATAAAAATTAATAATGTTACAATTGATACATTCAATCAAAGAAGATTTTAGTACTTGTTAAGCTAACGTTAGATTGGATGAAAAGACTAGATCTAATAATTCCTCATGAGCGCTTTCATGAAGTCAACGAACTTCTTCGTAAGCATAAGGTGGGAGGTTTAACTTCTTATGATGTTAAAGGCAGAGGCCGCGCAAAAAACGAACCAGTTGCCATCGCAAGGGGAACAATGAGATATATCCCTGAATTCGGATCTCGAACAAAGATTGAGGTGCTCGTCCCTGAATCTCTTATAAAAGAGATTATCGATGACATACTGAAACTTATAAGTTCCGGTTCTGCTTCTGATGGGAAGATATTTGTCTATGACGTTGCGGAAGCTTACGATATTGGAAGCAGACAGACCGGAGATAGCGCAATATAAAAATGAAGTCACACGCATATAACAAGTTTCAAACCATTCTCTTAATTGATGAGGATGAACACAACAGTCGGATCTCGGTTTGTACAAGTGTAAATGATGGAAATTTCTCTCCGGTTAGGCGCTCTTCCTCAATGTTAGAATGAGCTGTCAACCAATATCAGTTTTCTTGTTTCAATGTGATCTCAATCATCTACATAGAGCTATATAGTAAGTTCGTTTGTTAGGATGCTCTTCTTCATACAATGCTATATAAGTTACATTAATACTTATATATGAGATATCAGTGTTATTTTTAAATTGCTAAAAAACAAAGCCAGTTACTCAAGGATAATTTTGATGGGTCTTTTGGTGGTACCCTTGCTCGCTGCTATTGGTACAACCACTGTTTCTGAACATGCTGCGAATGCTCAACTTACCACAGCTCAACAAAATGCAGCCAGGAGTCTTGTAGCAACAGGATATACTAATCATTATCCTCTAAATCCCCCTCGCTCATGGTGCAGTAGCTGTCCAAATGTTGCAATACCTTATAGTATCAATTTAGGGCAAATTATTACGATGGCACCGGATCAACCTAGAACAAGTCTAGACATTGTATTAGCTCCTACACAACACCAATCAAAACCCGGAATACTCACTATACAGATTCCAAGATATCTACTGGATTCCAAAAATCCATCTGGAGCTGATACACCGTTCAGAGTAACTCTGGATGGTCATGGTCTTTCCTGGGGACAAATCCAAAGCACAAATACTGATAGAGTACTAGGTCTATACTTTACGTCCCAAAATGGATTTCTACAGATCTTTGGGACCCAAGGTGCTGTGACAAAAGCTTTCCCAACTAACTCCTAGTTTTTGTGAACTAGGACTCAAAGGCTCGCTTGTTCAATGTGAACAAACCTTTACCGTGGGAAAGAAATCACCAGAGGCTTGCCCGCTCGAAATTCGAGAGACAACGCTTTAGGCTATATCAATGCCGAAATAATTTCGGAACGGACACCTGTTTATGCAGCTTTATCGAATTAAGCTAGAATATGACGATAGCAAATGATTTGGGCGTGGGGTAATCAATTTATAGCGACTTTGTCTGATCGATATACTCGATAAAACCAAAATACACCATACTATACTACTTGAAAGGAAAGACACCAGACTCTTAAACCTGATTCAAGCAAGCAAGGGTTAAAGAATACGTATTACGATGGGAAGTCAATTTGACATACGCATAAAAGGTGAAATACTAGCAGTTATTAACTACCGTATATTTGTATTACAAAGCAGGAGATTATTGCAAGACATTGCTAGATTACAGTAGGTCATATAATAAATCTGGTTCTAGAGAAGGCTGGTTTCTTCGCTTAGGTATAATAGCTATAATCGGCTTGATTATGCTGCCTAATGTCTTTGTGCTGGCCAAAGTAGAAAAAGACGTTCCATTTGAAAATTATGCTACATTGGCTGTGGACCCGTATTAT
>JASHSN010000369.1 GCA_030038695.1 Nitrososphaeraceae archaeon | reverse complement strand
TTTATGGTCATATCTTTTTTCAAAAACGGACACTCGAAAATAAGCTTTTATTAGGAACAACAACAACATCTGTCTACACTTTTACGTATCGAAACAACAAGCTGTCGAAGTATTTAATAAATTTCCTATTTGTCATTATATCGTCAGAGTAAATCCCAAGAGCGATTACTTTCCCTTTTTTATAATTCAGTGTGTACGTTGCGATCAAAATCTTCTCTGGTTTTGAATCTTTTTTTGTAATTGACGCATTATAGTTCAACAGAATTACATCTTTGGGATTCGTCACGTATTGCTCTTCGTGATGTTTGTAATTAAAAGGATTATTGACAAATGTGATATTACATGAATAACAGAGGTAGTTGCTACCTACCCATTGTGAAGTTTCATTTGGCCATCTTTCACCTACGCTCCTCCACGCAGATTTACCATTAAAAGCCCAACCATGCCCCTTAACTAATGTTATAGTATGAGTGTTCCTGTTATATTTTACCTGAGCATAGAATACGTTACCATCCAGAAGAATCATTGTACCGCCATTAGCAACGAATCGCTTTAGGTTATCATATTCTCTCTGCGTTTCATATTCCTGGTGGCCAAGTATAACAACATCATATTTGTTGGTTCCATTGTTGAAGAATATGGACCCATAGTCCGCATCAGCATCAGTAAGTACATGAATGTTAGAATTAGGAAGTAACGTCTTCAAGTGTCCGGGTAAGTAAATGAATGTGTAAGACGAAGATGATTTGCTTGTTTGATTGGTTACCTTACTTGAGAGCAGGTTTAGGTCTGTGGTAACATTCTTTCGGACATGTGGTAGACTAACATATATGAAGTAGAACTTGTAAAATGACTGATGGTACGCTGCACCTGTGAAAGTAGGCTTGATAAGTGCAATACTTGGTCCTTTGACAAATGGACCACGAGAAATAAAATTTGACTTGTTATTCAATAAAAAAAAGTTCTGCTAAGGTCTGGTATTATTAGGATCGCGATTATTAATGAAGCTGCTGATATTATCAATATAAATGTCAGAACAGATTTTTTCAATAGATCAAGCTAACTGTTTGAAACATTGTGTTTTGGCGTTATACATATCATGCCAGTCATGTGTAATAAATCCTGTCGCTAGTGCTAGAATTAAAGACAACACGGTTATTGTACAAATTTTTGGTAAGTTTGCACAAATCATAACTGTTCTATCATTTAAGAAATAGCGAACATATTAACTCTAGGTTCATTCTCATTTTTTAGAACGAACAACTAAGAGCCTATCATACGATCTTTCAAAAAATCGAGGGATCAAGATAAAAAAAAGACCAGAATGATTAGGTCTTATTTGGTAAGACTATTAATTCTCCTACCATCCCTGGTAAATGATGCATACAATAGAACTCGAATATTCCTGGATGATCTGCTACAAAAGTGGCCGTTCCATTCTGTCCTGGGTTCAGATTTATATTAACATTGTAAGGTGCATTAATTGTAAATGAATGCATGTCTCCTGATGGAGCCTCCATGTTATAGAAATTCACAATTACCTTGTCACCTTGGTTCACTACAATTGTTTGTAGCGAATATGCATCACTTGTAAGGTTTGCTTTTTGTGTTCCCTTTGTCTCATTAAAACCTAGGACATTGGTGTTATATATATAAAATATTTTAGTAGTCGGGGTGGTTGAAGATAACGTTGTTGTTGAATTATTTTGAGCATTTGCCATCCGTAAAGATGGCATAGCTGTACTCGTTAAGATTACAGCTAGTATCACAATTATTGCTTGATTTCTAGTTAAGTTCCTTTGAATCATATTTTAAATTGATTTTGCCAATTGCATATATATTAACAGTTAAGCCGATTCTCTTTCTTTAGAAGAACTACAGAAGATTTTTTTATTGTGGCATCAACAATGATCTCATAACTCTAACACATATCTTTCTCAACACACTATCTAAATTAGACCAGCCTAATTAGGCGGACAGAATATCTAAATTGACTTATTCTCCTCATGTACAAATGACTAGAATTCTATTCTACTGGAGAAAGTGTCTTCCTACATTCGAACAGGTAGTTGGTGGCGTTTTCCATGACTTCCAAGTAGATCCGATACCCAAGTGAATAGATGCCAAGCTTTCGACAAATCGCATCCTGTGCAAATTATGTCAAAAAGAGACCATGAAAGCACCACAAGAGTTGTGGGACACTGACTATGAACACTATTTACACGAAGAGATATTCTTTACGCAGCGCATTCCGCATTTGGAAGCCTAAGAATCAGAATTAGTTGGTTCAGTACATTAGTGTATCGTTGTCATGATATAGATATACTAAGCTGTGCAATGTACGCGTTCCTCCTTTCTATAAATTAATCGATGTCTGTTTTCTGACCGTCAGATTATCTACCGGATCTATCAAATATAGGAGGATAGGTGCGAATAGTCTTCTTTGTGTGGATCTTAACTTACGGAGATGATGACGCTATATCTTTAGCACCCTGATCTGCGGAGTGCTCGCTAGTACTAGAATTAAAGACAATACATTTTCAGATCTGAGAATCGAAAGTTAGTATAAATATTAGTATGGCCTATCACAATCGTAACAAACCAGGAACAAGTCAATGTGGCGTTGACTGAGTGAATATGCTATGGCCATATTCTCTCAAGTATCGCAATGTCAGGTCAGATAAAACACCAGGATTGCTACCGTTTATACAATGAGCATAATAAGATTAGTCAGCGTAATTATGAACTATGGTGCAAGGGGGAGTCTATGTAATGTGTCTTCTCAAAACAGAGAATCAAAGATTTGTATAAATATTAGGCGAACCTACTTGCGAGCTCATGCAAAACAATATTTGGCACGGTAAAACATTAACTGGTAAAATGAAGACAGCTACGATAGTGCTGCTCTTTTTGATATCAGTTAGTACCATGATATCAGTAGTTCACGCACAAAGCAATCCATCGTCAATGCAAAGTCAGAAAGTTAGTAGTAGCGATCCTTCAGGCTCTTCGAATGCTTTAGTAAACAAAAAATCGTTCTATTTGTTTACCGACGAGATAGAAGGAATTAACGAAACGAAATTGGGAATACCAGCAGATTATTATATTCCAAGTATATTTGTGGCCAATAAAGGTGATTCGATAACTATGCATTTCTATAATCTTGATGCTGACGACAGACATACTTTCACAATTGGGGAGCCGTATAACATAAATGAGGATTTGGCTCCTATGCACAACGCAACTTTTACATTTAAAGCTGGAAATGAAGGAGTCTACAGATTTTATTGTACATATCATCAACCAACTATGACAGGACAGCTGATAGTGCTTCCTCCATCAACTGAGTTGACTGCTGCGACTGACAAGTAAGTTATGAAGAATCATGGTCCGACCTTTGCATCTGCATCCTCGAGATCCAGGGCCGCTTAGGACCTGTAATTATACAACCGACATATTAGGATCCCTCCTAATATATTGGTGCCCATGATAGGGAGGTAGAATACATTCTTTTTTACCGCATCTACATCATATAACACCCATTTTTAATGTCACATTTGATAACTACCAAATCACAGCATATAATCTGGCATCATGAGAAAAATGAATCAAATGGGTAGTTACTAAAATACGTCGTCCCTTGATATGGTCAAGGCAATATGGGCAAGTAGCGATCTAACTAAAAATGGCAAGATCAGACCTTTATAACCATTTCCGGTATAAAATGTTAGACTACGATAGCCTATTATTTTATAATATACAATATACTATAATTTAATTATTGCTTGGATATTCTTTATAATGAAGGATGCGTTCGTTCTTGTCAGCATTCTAAACAGTAATTTCCCTCTTCTTGGAATATATCTGCTAAGCTAATTTTACATATATTACAACCACAATCACCATCCACTGCAATGACGTAATCTTGTCCGGCTAAGTGATCCTCTTCCATTGCCGTGTCTTTGACATCATCATTGTGGTATAGCTATTGGAATCCATTTTAAATTATCCTAACAAGTATCCTATTCGATTCATGCATATGTGGTTAGAATCCTATTCGACTGAAGAAGCATAATATCATCTACAGCCGAATAGGAAATTGATGAATCCATGATGGTAGGTTTGCACGACATGCCAAGATGTTTCATACTTGGTGTGAATAGATACCACGGTTGCTTCTTTCCTATGTGTGAGCCTGTTAGGCATGTCTAATTAGGCATGCCTATTATTTATACCCACTTTCGATTCTCAAGTCTGAAAATGGAATTTGAGAAATCGTATCGAATCATATCAACCTTTGTTCTCATTTTATAGAATTGGCTTTGCGTTTAAATTTTGAGACAACTTGTAAATACTGTAATGTTGTTAAATACCATCTTCCATAACAATGAGTTCCAATCTAAATTTAAATGCGCGAAGATGGAAAAAAGTAAGCAAATTAAAAAGACGAAAAAGGTGCAATATCCTATTGTTA
>JASHSN010000045.1 GCA_030038695.1 Nitrososphaeraceae archaeon | reverse complement strand
ACAACGCCTTCATTTGTTTTTATACCTACTATTGTAGTCATTTTGTATTGCTCATTTACTCCAATAGCATATAGAAAGATGGAGAATTAATTGACTAGCATTCATGGAAGTTAGTCACACTAAGTAGTAATACATCCAGATGATGTTACTCACCTAGAGCGAATTGAAGAGCATGATCATAGAGGAGGAGGAGGAGGAGGCAGCTTTGACAGGTTGTTTTTGCAGGTTCCGGTCTTGTAGGTTATGCTATAGGCTTTGCTTTGAAAAAGGTCCTGAAATGGATACTAATTATCGTAGGTTTCCTGGCTGGAATGTTCTTTTTAGGTATTCAACTATTGCAAAAGTATGGATATGTGAACGCTGTTAATTGGGATAAGCTTGGAAACGACACCTCTACACAGATCCAACACTGGGTCACTAATGCTGACATAACTAATTTACATGGACTATTTCACACATTTGGAATTCCTGTTAGCAGCGACTTGGGATTGGGGCTTTTGGCCTGGTTTGGAAGGACTAGGTGATAGAATATGATACTTAATTTATTTCGTAAGGAAGTTGAATTCAAAAACATACAGGGATACGACGACCTAAAGGACATAGTAAAACGCGCACTAGATGCAGAAGACAATTATAACTTGCTATTCATTGGGCCTCCAGCTAGTGCAAAGACACTTTTTCTGTTAGGGATAATTGAATACAAGAAAGGAGTATACTTTGATGGTAGCAACACAACAAATCGAATATTAGATGTCCTAGAAGAGAAGAGGCCGAAGATTATTTGCATAGACGAATTAGACAAGATGCCCAAACAGTTTCAGGAGAAGTTACTGAATTTCATGGAAAATGGGCATATCAAGGTAGACCAGATGCGTAAACAATATGATTTTAAAATCAAGGGAGCAAAAGTATTTTCTGCGTGCAATGAAATCACAAGGTTATCAAGGCCGTTGCAATCTCGGTTTAGACGCTTGCATCTTCCGTCATACACTGAAGAGCAATTTCTAGAAGTATCGGTCAAAGTCTTGCCCAAGTTGAAGATTGCCCATGTAATAGGAAAAGCAGTATGGGATCAGAGAGGTGATATTCGCGATGTGATCTCAATTGGGAAGTTGGTACGAAAGAATGATGGTCCTGAAGAAGTTCAGCAGATAGTTAGTACGATGATCAAGTATGGAAATGAAAGACCATTAAATTAGGACTTCCTTCTTTGCTTACTAAATCTAATATTGTGTTCATCTAGGGTACTTCGTATGTTTATGATTCATCCCAAGTTGAATAAAAACTTGGAGTAATTTCCAAAATAACTGAATCTCCATACCTTACAGTATCCATAATAGATGTTGCAATAGGATGTGCTATACTTCCCAAATACTTGACCATTATTTTTTCAGCTATAGGCATATTGTGATTGATGTCTTCGTGAATTCTCACATTCCCCTTACCTCTAACTCCCTTGTATGGCATGTATGGAACATCAACACAATAATAGACGAGATTATTCCTATTCAAATTTTCTACTTTCTTAGAACTCTTGTCTGTTTCAACATAAATCTTATTCTTAGTAGCATCAAAATAATACCAAGTCGGATGTATGTTTGGTTGCCCTTTCTCATCAATAGTGGCAATATGAATATTTAATTTGCTATTACCCAAAAAGTCCTTTATTTGATTCTCTGTCAAAGGCCTGCCAAATTTCGGATCAGCATTTAAAATTTTCATACTTTCATTATGCTAATCATCGGTATTATAATTTTAGGTAATATCATTTTTGGTATGACGATGATATATTAGTTAGGACGACGGCGACTGGGTATGCAATAAAGTTGAAGATTGCTCATGTAATAGGAAAAACAGTATGGGACCAGAGAGGAGATATTCGTGACGTGATCTCAATTGGAAAGTTGGTACGAAAGAATGATGGTCCTGAAGAAGTAGAGCAGTTAACTGCTAAAATGATCAAGTACGGAGAAATAAAAGACCACACTATCCCTGAAGGAATAATTTAACCGGGTTATTCCTTTAAATTTGTGCTAGTCCCCCGTCGACGAACAATTCGATACCTGTGATATAACTGCTGTCATCGGATGCAAGGAACGCGACGGCCTTTGCGATTTCATCAGGTCTTCCCATTCGCCCCACAGGGAGGGTGCTAACTAGGTTAGTCTTCACCTGCTCGCTCAGTTCTGCAGACATCGGTGTTTCTATCAGACCGGGACTAATAGCATTGACGCGGATCTTACGGTTTTTCAGATCGACAGTCCAGGAACGTGCAAATGATCGTATAGCAGCCTTGGCTGCGCTGTAAACACTAAAGGCCTTGATGCCTTTGGAACCTGCGACCGAAGCAGTTAAAATGATAGAACCACCGTCCTGAAACAGCGGAAGCGCCTTTTGTACTGTGAATAGTAGCCCTCTAACGTGTATATTGAATATTTTGTCAAAAAGAGATTCAGTAATTGACCCTAATGGTGCAAATTCAGCAATACCGGCATTTGCGAAGAGGATATCTATTCGGCCTTTCTGCTGCTTCACAGTGTCGTATAGCCGATCAAGATCTGCTAGATTTGAGATGTCTCCCTGAACATCTGTGACATTTTTGCCAATCTGCTTGACTGCTTTATCGAGTTCATTCTGGCGTCTACCTGCTATAAAAACATAGGCGCCTTCTTCGACGAATTGCTGTGCTGTAGCGAGGCCTATACCGCTGTTTCCACCTGTGATCACTGCGATTTTTCCGTCAAGTCGTTTTGTAATTAGTTCAGTTTGTGGTTTCATATCTTTTTTATTTGTTTCATATACATTTGTTAACATACAATACGTGTATATACACCTCTAATATAAACCTATGTGTATATACACTTATGTTCTTTTCCGTTAGTCCTAGTCCTCGTCAGCTCTGTTATGGTACGTAATATTATTGCTACTAAGTAACAAATACCTACTACGTTTCTTCGTCCACTACGATTAATGTTTCTATTCCTCCACCTTGTACCACCAAAAACCCTAACTCTGATGAACTACTCTAGGTGGACTATGTTGTCTTTCATGTATGAGTAAAGCCGTAAAGATAATTCCTATCACCGTGAGTAGTGCGGCTGCCAAGAATGCGTAACCAAATCCAGGTACCATTGTCGATGCTGATTGTAGTGGCAACTGACCTGTTGCCGCAGACGATTCAAAATTCACAACTATCAAGAGTACTGCTAGACCTATTGGGCCTCCAATTTGGGAGTTTCTTCCCATTCGGGTATACCCAACCTCAACAAGCAAATACGAGATAGTGGATATGATTGAGGCGCAGAGGCAGTTGCTGTTAAAAGAGTTTTCGAGGATGGAGGATGTAGGAGATGCCTGATAAAGAGGCCTTAAAATACTTTATAGCTGAGTAATCATCATATTATATCATGGCCGCAAATCGAAGGGTTATAAAGGGAAGGTTAAGAAGAAATCGAAATAGGTGGGGGGTAAAAACACGTTATCTAAATCTCGCTGGGGGAAAATATCTTGAGCACCTTAGATCGATAGTAAACAACATACCAACGAGAGAACCTCTCAATAACCTCTTGTATGCTATGAGATTAGATCAAAAGACGACAATAAAATGGTTGAGCTAAGCTGCTTCTAGGCTCAGTATTTTTCTTTTTGCTCCTTTCTATCTTTTCAAGAGTTTCAGCCCAATTAACAAAGCAATTCCACAATAAGTCGGTAACTCTCTTATTCTTATGTTTCATTATACATCATTTTACTTTACTAGATATTTACTAAAGAAAGAAACAGTCCTCTCTCAGGCGTCATCTGCTGCTGATTTGTTGTATACTGGCATCGTCTCATTGAAGAATGCATGTTGTACTCCACTATACAACTTCATTTCAAAGGTCTTCTTGTACTTAATCATACTCTCGACAATAGCCGGAGGACCCGAATTGATCGTATCATCTTCGCCTGCATAAATCCCCAAGACAGGTCCTGTGATATTCGCTACAGCTTCAAGAGGTTTTGGGTTCGCATGGTTTGCATTGGGAATATGTCAAATCTCGAAGAGTTGTTTCTGAGACAATGCGATGTCTGTCGAATTGAAAATCAAGATTATTGGTATTGTTTGCTGAACCGACAAGCTTGAAGCGATTATATATTATTAGACGACCAGAACACATGACCCAGCGCGACGAACACCGATCCATATACCTGTCTTATCTTGAGTGCTGCAATGAGCACGATATTGATCGTATGGCCTCATTTTATACATCGACCATCAGGATCAACGAAGCCCCTATGGATCCAGCGACCGTTGCGGCGCAATTCGTGCCTCTGTTCTCCGCATTTCCTGACTGGCATTGGGAGATACGGAACCTAGTCGTCGAGGGTGACTATATCGCGGGACACTTTATGGTCACCGGTACCCACCAGGGGGCCTTCCAGGGAATTGAGGCGACCGATCGTCGGGTGAGTATTTCGGAGTTCACTTTTTATCGCATCGAAAATGGTAAGTTCGTCGAGGTCTGGGACCTCGCCGATGTGGACGCGTTGATGAGGCAGATTCGACAGGGCTAGGCGTTGAAGGCCCCGTGAAGAAGCTAATACTGCGGATAGCTGACATCTCTGAATACGTCTAACCGAAGATGTGATTACACTGTTGTAACAGCACTGTTCTGGCAATATCCACTTTCTCAAAACAATAAGCAATAATTCCAAATCAAGATTAGTAAACGCTTGCAACGAAAGTGCAACGTAACTTCTACGTAATGAAGATATAGTTTAGGAGGTGAATGCAATGATAAAATTTTTGCATGTAAAAATGGTATTGATGTTGGTAGTATTGCCACTGCTCCTTCCGATGCTACCTTCAGCAGCACATGCACAGTCGAATTCGTTCCTGTGCATGAACGACAAAAGTTCTAACCAAAGCGTATGTTCGAATGGACAGGTAACATGCCTATTTGATAACAATGTCC
>JASHSN010000368.1 GCA_030038695.1 Nitrososphaeraceae archaeon | reverse complement strand
TAACCATAATTTATCTTCCAAAGAAGGCTCCATATCTAAATCCAAATGAGAGGAAGGTAAATCAGCGGATAAAATCAAACATATGTGCAAACAGATTCTACGATCATATAGAAGAGCAAAAAACTGCAATATCAGAATATCTGGACAAAACATTTGGTAGATGGTATGACGACATTAGATATGACACTTGACTTAGCCTTTCTTCACTCAGAATATATCTCAAAACATCCTGAGGAGCGAAGGAAAGCTGATGAGTGAATCTTTATTGTCCAGTATAATTCCATTTGCTGGTAGTGGACTTCTGGGCTATGCTATGGGATTTGCTCTGAAAAAGGTCCTGAAGTGGATGCTAATTATCGTAGGCTTCTTGGCTGGGATGTTCTTTGTCGGCGTCCAACTATTACAAAAGAATGGCTATGTGAGACACCAACATTAGGTTTAGCTGGTACGTGAACTCACACCCCTGAAGCATGTGGGATTAATTCGGTTTCCATACCTTCCTAATGCTGAAATGGGATGAAAACAGCAGGTGCGGCTGCCCCTCCTTTCTTCATGACTCAGTTGTTTTTGTTATTCATATACACCGGTAGACCTTTGCCGGGTTTCCTAAAGATGTCCCGGGTGATGTGACATGTAAATATTCATGTTTTCACCGTATCCGTATCCGTTCACTCAAAAGTAATGATTTTTGATCGTTCCCATGATATGTGTATGAGCTTAAAACATTCAGCAGCTATATTAGATAGATTTATCCTGCCATCTAATTAAACATCTCATTTAACGTGTTCTCAAGCACGCCAATACTTTCCTCTAAATTACCTATTACAGAACTGGAACTAAAACTTAGATCACGTCATCGATAACATCATCAAACTTGTCGTTTATGGTTTCCATCTCCTATCATAGGCGTATAGATGTCTATAATTCATATGTTTCTACTATAGCTTCGATGTCCGCTTCACAACAGGCATCGGCAAACCATAAAGTCCATGTTGCGTCTACTTGGGTAGACGCAACAGCAGTACACCATAAAGCTCATACTGTACACGTAGTAGACCCGCAGGCGCATGGTAGCCCTGACGTCGCCGCTATGACGTTTGATGTGTGATTGATTGAGTTATTCTTCTTTTTAAAATTATTACTAGTACAATAGAGATAGTTGAAATCAGTGCTGCAGTTAGAAATATAAGATTATAAGCCACTGGTGAAGGAAAAGAGCTAACACCACCAGCACTACTAATTCCCTTTACAACTTCCTGATGTGTTTGCATGTATATTCCTGCAATTGCAGATCCAATTGAGCTTCCAATCAAGACGAGTACGACTGACATCCCAAGTGATACTCCACTAAATTGGTGTGGAGTATATTCCATTGTAATATTGAATGCACCCACCTGCATCAAAGAAATTCCGGCGGCTACAATCGCCAAGTTCATTGCAACAGTAAATTCTGTTGAATGAAACATAAACAGGATGAAAAAACCGAAGGTCATAATGATAGTTCCTACTATAGTTGGTTTAAGATTACCCAGCCTAGAGACAATGAAACCTGAAAAAGGTGCGAATATCAAAAACACTACCATAAACGGCAGTTGCACCATTGCGGTTGCTACCGCATCCCCGCCAAATCCGACAGGATCAGGACCTCTCACCAATATCGGCGTGGTCTGATACACCATAAACATGGTCATGCCAAAAATCAGGATAATGATATTTGCAGGAAGAAGTATCCTATGTGTCATTAAACTGAGTTCTATTAATGGTGATGCTGCACTTCTCTCTAAAATAATGAATAAGGCCAAAGATCCGATTGATATGAAAGCTAAAGACACTACTATAGTAGGTATAGAATTTGTGCTGACATTATTGCCGCTACTATTTCCTATATATGTAAGAGTTAGTAGAAAGGAAGCTATAACGACAGCCAAAGTTATGGCGCCCTTTACATCAAGGCTTCGTGTTAAAATGCCCTTAGTATCAACTTGATCTTGGTCAGAGGAGGGTGGTCTATGGTAGCTGGCATTATGATCAGCTTGCATAATATTGCCTTTTTCTACTACCTCTGCACTCTTACTGTCATTACCGTCAATAAATTTATTGATTATTACCCAAAGAATGATAGCAACAGGTACTATCGAGAGAAAAGTAGCATGCCAGCCTAAGTTCTGAATTATAGTTCCACCTACTGCCAATCCCACTACCGATCCTGCAGCAAACATTGAGCTGAATATTCCTACACCAATCGCTAGCTTGTTCTTTGGTAATTGATCTCTTATAATTCCGAAAGCAATTGGAAACATGGATATGCCAATGCCTTGGATAATCCTTGCGGCAAGGAGGAAGGATATGCTTGTCGAGATCCCTCCTGCACAAATTCCTATAATATAAACAATCAGTATTATTATGACCATTTTCTTCCGTCCGTAGATGTCGGATAACTTCCCTGCGATTGGAGTCGCAACAGCGCCCGAGATAAGATATGCTGTGAGTATCCAAGATGAAGTATTATATGGGATATCAAAATCCCTTATAATATCTCGCATGGCTGGTAATAACATAGTCTCGCCATACATTGTGATCAGAATGGCCGATCCTAGAATTGCAAGGGTAATCCATACAGAAGATCGAATTTGGTCAGAAGCTTCAGGTGACACCGATTTTGAAGGTTGCAATTTTTTATTGGAGTGCATATCGTGTATGTCTTCGTCTTTCTTAAAACGGGTCATTATAGCTTATATGGTATAAAAACTCAATATATGGCCCGAGATAGCCCTGTAGATCGCATACATTTAGGATCGAATACGAATACCATAATATCTGAGGTCGAAATCACATTTACGTTCACAACTTGAACAAATTTATTCTTATCCATGAATTAGACTATAGCGTACAGCCATTAAAACATAGTAGTAACAAACAACAAAGCAGATCAGATTATCCTAATCAATTAGCTATCACGCTACTAAGTTATGGTAAACTTACCTTAACTTAACTTCTTCTTGCGACGACATTATCATTACATTTTTCTCAATTGAGATCTACAGGGTAGGCGAACGCAAGAACAAAAACGGATAAACATAAAAATTAATGTTTACAAGGGTTAGACCAGTCTAAATTCCCCTTTCATCCTGTCATGTCTTGTCTGCTGTCACCATACCAGTACAACATCTCGGCTTTCCATTCTCTTGCGAGCAAACCTGGGCTGCCTCGCTTTGTTCAAAACACTTCTCTCGCATCTCAAAGGTCTTAAGTACGCCAAGACAATAAGATATAAGACATATGGTTGAAGAGAACGACAAAACTGCAGAACAAGTTCTGAGAGAAGATCCCAAGTGGTCCAATACCCGAAGACTTGAACGATTTGAGCGGAATTGGTAGAGTTGCAAATGTGGATAAATACCGATTGAACGAAAATGCTTTGGAAGAGTATATATTGCACTCAAACAATCCTCATCTGTGCCTTAAAAAGATTAGAAAGACCAGACTATAAGCGATTAAAAAGATTAAAAAGAAATATTGTCTTAATAGTAGGCTATGAAGCAAATAGGTGTGTACATGTCGGATTGGACTGTGACTGCGTTATGAATGGCGCCACAGAAGAAGATGTCATGAGAAAAGCTATAGAACATATATGGCAATATCACGCCACGAAACCAGAAGAAATGACTTCAGAGATGAAAGTCAAAATTAAGGAAAACATCCAGACTTTCTAAATTGTAGATCTCTTATTGTTTCCATTCGCGACAACCAGACAAGTGTTTCTTACTAAAATTCGGCAGATGATATGCAAGATTGTGTAAGTTGATAGATAAAATTCATCTTGACGAAGACCTATGGCAATATTTGACTGCTAAAGACTATGGCATAGAAACGATCATGTTGACACTATTGCAAACAACACATGACGATGTGAGTATTACACATACAAACCGTTACCATGGTCATAATGCATGCTATGTTACCTACTATGCCATATAATCTATGCCACCCAAATTCGTTCAACAGTCTAGGAAACTAACTGTGTAACATAATTTCGTGTAACTAGGTTCACGCGGATATTCCTGTCGTTCTCCTCAGATCCTGCATTTACTATTCTTCCAGACTACGTCTGTAGTTGTAGCGGAACCAGTAAATCTAACCTGACCTTTGAGGTGACGTAAACCGTAGATTAACGTTAACTTATATTAGGCAATATCTAGCGATTAAAAATTAGTATGGCTATATGCGGTTGCCAATGTATCAAATGTAAAAATCAACATCTGGAGAACTTTAAGTTTGTTGCCAGTGATGGATTCGATGATACGCATCATACGTGCCTATCATGTAATACGCACTTCAGTCATGTCGACGGTGAAACATACAGTATTTGCCAAACATGTCACTATTTTGAATCCTGATAACACTCATTTACACGAGATTAATGAAACATATCTTCACTTTATTATTCTCTTGTTCATCGTACGTTCCAAAGATTGTTCCGGCAACGGGGAGCGCTATGCGACAAACACCGTACGTATGTGATGGGATTAGACCAAACACTATATCAAGAATTCAATTCAATACTCCCTCTCCCTGACAGCCTTCGATATATATCAGTAAAACCTATAACAGCAGTCTCATGGATAGATTGCTGACATTGCGACAGCGGATTAAGCAGAGAATAGAACATACGAAGAATCAGATACACGCGACCCATAACAGAGCATTTATCGATAGTGTATTAATTGAAATAGATACACTGAACTGGGTTTTAAATGAGATTAGCCAATATTCTATTAAATCGTAAGTCTACATCGCACATGCTGCTGATATTTGTTGAGCCACCCACTTATTCGTACCATAAGACAATATCCTTAAGCACCCACCGGAAGAAAATGCCAAGACGTACTCATACTTTTTGCCACAATTCTGCTCATAGTAGTAAGGATGATTTACTGAAATCGGATATGCCAATGTGGAATCTATATGGATCCATCTTCCTTTGATCATAGCCTAATTCCAACAGTGATCTAGAAAGTCGTGTACAATCCTAGTCTCTTTTTAATGCATTAATCATAACACCGAAAAACATAGACCATTCGCTACATCTACCCGTTTTTATCTCTGCTATTTTCAAGATCTCGCCGTGTCTAGGAAAAGCATATTCATAACCACATCTGTTACAGTTGTAGATTTCGAAGGAGCGTGATTTCCATGACGTTCCAGTCGATATCCGTACCTGCATAGGTACCTTGCCGCGTCCTCTATCCAAGCATTTTGTACACGGCGGATCTTTCGAAGACCAACTCAATTTTGAATTTAAGCTTTTCGTCTTCATTTAATTGTGATATTTGTTCTGGTATTGATGATCCAGAATCTCTAGGTCATGATATTGTTCACTAATGCCAATATATAGCAAAATGACATTCTTTATTGTTTCATTCCGGTTGCGATATAGAGGAGAATGACCGTCGAACATATGGGGAGAGTGTTCACATTCGCATGATTAAAAATATTTGTTAATGTCTTCTCGTCAAGGACGTCTATTTGCAGGTAGCACAATAGTTCTGGACCATTCATTTTCTCCTGTTTGTTCTCATCTTTTTGACACGAGAGAGATGAGCACGGTAGTTGTCATAGTCAATCGTAAGGATTTCTCGATCTTGTTGAAAATCTAGACATTTTTGAAGGATGAGAAGACTATTAATAAACCATACACTGAGAACTGAGAACATAGAGCTATTCTTTACAGACGAGATTCATTTTTATTCGAATCCTGTAAACCCCTTATCAATAAATACAAAGCTTCTTTCGAGAAAATCTTAACAATGTTTAATAGTTTTCTGATGCACTTTATTATTGGATGCGTTAGCGAAGAGACCGGTGATCAAGTCACAGTTAAATGGTGAGACACAACTAACCAATTTTTACATAGAGGACGACTATTCTATGAGTAATAATCAGCTTTTATGCGGTCCATTTTGTCTTAGTATAACGTACTTCATATAATGTATGAAATTTTTATGTTTATTAATAACATATGCGTCTATTTGTGGTGCTGACACTTGTCATCAACATCCAGTGATAAGATAGCCAACCGTAACAACAATGCTGGTGATAGTGAGATTAATAATCAAGAGGAATTGGAGCGGTTCAATCCTCTGGTCGAACCTTTACCAGGGTGGTACAGATTCTACAGACGAATAAGGTTAGTTCCGTGGTGGTTACGTTATAACATCGGGACGGCTGAGCAAGCAGATCTGAGGGACAAAATAATCAAATTATCTACAAACATGGGATTAGACGATAAAATCGTAAAAAAAATAATAAGACATGCTGTATCAGAATTTTCAAAACACGGGCTTGGAGTAGATTATTACGGTTATCATAATATTGATCATGAGCTTGAAGTTGCTTACTTTACTTTATTGGCAGCTAATGGAGAGAAAAGACAAGAGTACAGATTTAATCAAAAAGATCTCACTACTTTATTCCTGGCTGCCCTTTTTCATGACTATGATCCCTTGAAACGATTCGATAAACCACATGAAGATTCTGTAGAGAGATTCATAAGAAATGACTTTAAAATAAAAGAGTTTATAGACAATCTCGGAATAAATATAGACATTGTAATTGCGCTAATATACCGTACTGCTTATCCCTTCAAAGGTAGTGTGGCTGAACATTCAAACAAAAGAATTCAAGAATTATTTACGTCTGCTGGTATCCCTGAGAACGACATTGCCATACGAAAACATTACTACGATTTGGGATGGTTCCTTTCTATTTCAGACCGTATTGCAGGCTATAGTCTTGGTAATTTTGAACGTTCTATGGAACTTGCACGCCGCAACGCGCATTCATTAGGATGGCATCCTTCATTTATAAACACAGAATCTGTCAAGTACTTTACATCCTTAAAGGAAGAGAAAGAAATGTTTGAACGCGTGTTGAATGGTGTTTCGTATCAATACAAGAAGAACTTCTCTGATAATGTAACGGCTTTCAGAGAAGCTTGGTCAAAAGAAGTTGAAATAAGGAGTTCGATTAGAAATAAGCAGTTAGATTTAGTAACGATCGTCGAAGGAACACATATTAGTAATTCAAATGTAATAGAGCCAGTCCTGAACATACGCAAAGAGTCTCCTGCTCCAATGAGGACGAACGTTAAAAAATTCAAAAAGTCATTAACGGACCGTGATACAATTTTGGTAACCTTAAGGCTCATTAACAGAGATGGAGAAATTGTAGGATACGCAAATGGCGGACGCTTAGAGAACTACACACTTAGACGTGGTACACATGATGAAAATTTAGGCAAAAGAAATACTGCATATATAGAATCTATTTGCGTTAAACCAGGTTACTGGGGAGAGACTGGAGGTGGTCGACTTCTGAGGTTGGAGTTTCAAAAGGAAGCAAAGCATCGTGGTTGCAAATTCGTAACTGGCTACGTTCACCGGGAAGTGGCAATTAGGCGAATAAATAGGGGTGAATGTGTGGAGATAGTACAGAAATACGATCCTGATAAGCTCGATTATTATAGAGCTAAGTGTGATGGAGAGCTTGGTGACCTTAAACGCCTATTCCGGTAGTATGATAACCATTTTTGTCAGATAAAGTGGGTGAGCCTTGAGCGTAAAATATCTGGAACTTGGTCATCAATCAGCATCCCCAGCATAAGTATCTATTTGGCTATAAAAAACGGGGGTTTCATTGGAATTATAGACATATTTTATCGGCGTACCTCAAGGCTCAAGGCCAGGAAAACGACGTACTACAATGCCAGTTTTGTGAGTTTCAGGTCTCTTTTTCTCAATTTCTAAATAAGCTTCAAGTCTCAAAACATCACCGAGCGTGGTATGGGCGTCCAAGCCCTTTGCTAGGGCGAATGAGTATATCGCGATATCGCTTTATATTGCTTACAATGGGTTTTGGTACACTAAACGTTCGAACTGAAGGGCAATGTGGATAAAATCAAGAGTGAGATTGAGAAGCTTAAGAAAAAGACCACAAATATATGGGCTGTCAGAAAACTTGACCTAGATCCTACGATATCTCTTCGCGACCAAGCCAATATTATGATCGAGTTCGAATATGATAAGGACACCAACATAGAAGTATTGCAACGTCAAATAAGTGGTATAACAGGTGTGTGTATACTAAAGAGCATATCATCACTTTAAAATGCTTAAATATTTTTTTCGTCGCAAGTACTCGAACATTGTTTTCACTACTCCAGTCTCTGAGACGTCACGACTTGAAAAAAGTCTTAGAAGACCAACCGCATTTAGAAACGGACCCCCTTATCGCATACGGCATAGGTGGATGTAACATACTTCTTGACGTTAAAACCGAACATGAAGCAAGTATTATCGCTGTAGAGGGGAATGTTCAGAACACGACTCACTCAGTTAATAGGTATGAGGCACTTTTACCTAGTAGGAAAAAGAAGGCGTTGATCAGCTCCACAATATTTGTTGTTGCAACTTTCTGGTCCACAGTTTTCGTCGACTCGGGCATAATTGTCTATTTACATGAGACTTCAGTGACTAAACCTTTGTACTCGTACTTCTCAAGGCGCTGTTTCTTGCAATTTGCCCCACAGGAGTTGCTTATTTTGTCAGAAACCTACAACAAGATAAGTGACAGATTTTTATATATCAAGACATCATCGTAGAAGTCTATTGATCGACTTTTGCAGGCAGAAGTTCGGTCTATATGTTTAAACAGAGATGTCCCAAGAGATATTGCAAAGGACCGAGGAAGATGAGCGGCGGATATACCGGATAAGTCCGGGAGGAGGAGACCGTTGGGCCTGTGAGTGCTGTGGCATATATCGAAGGTTCAGAGATGTCATACCTTAGCGTCTTTTTCTTGGGTGTACTCAATTCTCATCATGTGTCATTTCATTCCTCTGCTTCTTCATCTTCATCTTCATCTTCATCTTCATCTTCATCTTCATCTTCATCTTCAGACTCTGCATTTTCATCTCCTTTCCCTCTTTCACGCGAAGCGTCCAGGAGACTCCACATGAAACCTTCTGCGTCTTGCTTGTGAACCAGAGTATGCTGAACCATCTCGGTTGTCCCAAATGTATCGAACTCGACATCATCGTCTGTAGGATAGAGTATCAACTCTGACATATCGATAATATTCATATTTTCAGACCTTTGAGTGTTTC
>JASHSN010000367.1 GCA_030038695.1 Nitrososphaeraceae archaeon | reverse complement strand
ATGCATCAATATCATGTGGGTCTATAGCCAATGCCTTATCAAAATATTCTATAGCCCCAGTATGATTCCCTAAAGTGTTAAGATCGTAGCCCTCATTATATAATGCATCTTCGTATTTTGGTTTTATCGCTAATGCCTTATCATAATATTCAATAGCTCCGGTATAATTTCCTAGATTCCCAAGTGCTACACCTTTGTTATTTAATGCTTCAGCTAAAAGTGGGTCAATTTCAATCTAACAGATTCATACAATGGTACTCAAAGACTTATTGCTACAAAAGGTGATGCCAACCCAGGTCCAATACAAAATCTCGATTATCCGATCTTTCAACAAAATTATACCTAGAGTACTACTATATATTCTAATGGACAGAAAAGGTGCCAAATATGTGAGTTATTTTTAATATGGGACGGCTTGTGGTGTCCGTGTTGTGGTTATAGGTTGAGGACAAGACCACGTAATTTGAAATATAAAGCCAAATTAAGAGCAAGAAGGAAGATACAAGAATATCAATTAATGATACAAAGGCGACAATAGCAGCATAGAAAGTAATTTCGTCTCCTGTTTTACCTTACGCGAAATTTGATACATTAGTTCTAAACCCAAAGGGATTAGATGTTACAATATAGATGCATTTATTCCACACAGATCGCTGCTACTGCAACTTTCTTGAAAAGGTGAGGGGACGCTACAGTGCTTCCTGAATATTCCCCCAGACTGGATTGAAACTCAGGATTGTCAAAGGCACGCTTATAATGTTCGGTAGACTCCCAAATTGCATAATTGCATTGATGAATACACAACTACCTGCAATCCCGCGATGTAGCTGTGTTGAAATGAATCCTGGTTGTCGCTTCATGATCGCAGCGTCGGCAGCCCAGGTCCTGAGAAATTGATCGACATCCTCCGGTTTCACATTAAATTTATTGATCAGAATAACCGGGGCAATATTCGCCTCCATTTGCGTTAAGAGCTTTACCTTTTCATCCATTTCAATAAGCTTTACCAAGAATGCGTGCGATGTAAAGTATGACTTTTCTAAATAATAAAGTTAGTGCTTGATGCTACACAACACCTACTCAATGAACTAAGAAAAACATCGGAACCATTCAAGAAGTACCTGACTGCACCCTTTTACAGGCTTTCCTGATCTGCATGAACTTATAACATATCCTTGCACTCATCGCAAGAACAAGTCCTTTTATGTAGTGATGGTGTTCTTTAATCAGTCAACTAATTTTTCGAGGAAGTTGTCTCCTGTTGGCTTCACTGGCCTGTTGTCTTTATTATATCAAAAGATGACCTATTGTCACTTCTAGATACCACTAACGATACAACGTTTCATAACATATCTCGCAATAACATTTTTCCATGTATCGGGATACGATTCAGAACCATTATCTGTAACAAGTAGTTGTTCCTGTGAATTACTTGATCACCAGAGATCCAATCATCTTTTGCACGGTTGGTAAATAATCAGTATACCTTGGCGCATCTGCAATATATTGCACACTGTATGCTTTATCACCAATTATCGTCCCGATTTCCAATAATTTTTGCAAACCGAATGCTGCAAGGATCGACGAATTTGTACTTAATTCAAGCAGTTTAAAAGCATGAAAATATGAAGGCCTATTTTCGTAGTCAGCGAAGGCAACGAAATGCGCGTAATTGTCTAGATCTCTGTAGGAATTATGAAGTCTATCTATGTAATGAAGTCTATCTATGTATATCGCTACCGCAGCAGTTGGGTCGTAATCCGGTCCAGTTGGAGAAACAAATGCAGCCACATTGATTAGTTCACCAGATGATTTCGATTCCTGCACACTCCAATCAGATGGATACTGAATTTGTATTCCGTAATAGGAATTTTGATATTGCAGGAAGTTAGTAGCATTTTCTGTTGTGGTATTGTTTCCTAATCTGTCAAGGATAGCAGCTTTATTAGTTAATACAAAAGTGTTCTTTGGATCTATGGCCAATGTTTTATTATAAAATTCTATAGCTCCAGTGTAGTTTCCTAGACTGTTAAGCGTCGCGCCTTTGTTATTTAATGCGTAAATATAATTGGGATCTATGGCCAACGTCTTATCGAAATATTCTATAGCTCCAGTGTAGTTTCCTAGACTGCTAAGTGCTAGACCTTTACTATTTAACGCATCAACATCATGTGGGTCTATATCCAATGCTTTATCATAATATTTTATAGCTCCAGTATGGTTTCCTAGATTGTCAAGGGCTAGCCCTTTATTGTATGATGCATCTTCATACTTTGGATCTATATCCAAGGCTTTATCGTAGTACAGTATAGCCCCGGTATAGTTTCCTAGATTGGCAAGTGTTACGCCTTTACCATTTAATGCAATAACATTGTGTGGATCTAAACCTAACGCTTTATCATAATATTCAATCGCACCAGTATGGTTTCCTAACGCGTCTAGATCTACGCCTTTGTTGTCTAGTGCATAACTGTCATTAGGATATATAGCCAATGCTTTATCATAATAAAGTATGCCCTCAGTGTAGTTTCCTACATGGTCA
>JASHSN010000366.1 GCA_030038695.1 Nitrososphaeraceae archaeon | reverse complement strand
GCAAGGAATGACACCAAGTTGGCAATATCTTCAGGCTGGCCAAGGCGTTCTGGTGGGGGGAGTTTGCGTAGGTGTTCCATTTGTGCCTCATCCTTTCCGGTGAAGAATAGCTCTGTTGCTACTGGGCCAGGAGCCACGGCGTTCACTGTAATATTACGACCACGCAGCTCGTTGGCAAGTACGTGGACAAGCCCCTCAACGCCTGCTTTGTAAGCAATATAGGGGCCGTAGGTAGGTAACGCCATGCCGATAACACTACTAGAGAAAGCGATGATGCGCCCACCTGGTGAAAGCTGTCGAGATGCTTGTCCCAACACTATAAAGGTACCACGGAGGTTGGTGTTGATCATCTTGTCAAAAAGATCCAAATCGAGTCTATCAATAGGCGAATAATGCATAATGCCTGCGCAGTTCACTACCACGTTGATACCACCAAATGCATCCACTGCTTCCTTGAAGAGACGCTCTACATCGGCTGTACTGGCCACATCGGCCTGGACGGCGATGGCTTGTCCGCACGCGGCCTTAATTTCGGCTACTACTTCTTCGGCCTTGCTGGAATTGCCAGCAAAGTTCACTACAACCGCGAAGCCATCGTGTCCTAGCCTTGTCGCTATAGCACGTCCAATTCCACGAGAGGCGCCCGTGACGATGACACTCTTGACAGTATGAGGGTGGGTGATGCAAGGATGATCAAAGCTGCGCCCTGGTCTCGTTCTGACTCCAATCTGCCGGGCTTCGAGCATCGATTTGAGACCGTCAATGGCCTCAGGTTACACTACGTGGTAGGAGGAAAAGCCGGCGGCGAGATGGTGATCCTCTTATCCGGCTACCCAGAGAGCTGGTTCGTAGGGTTATGCCGCCGCTTGGCGAGGCCTATCGGATCATCGCATTGGACCTTCCTGGGCAGGGTGACTCCGACCGTCCCATAGTTGGCTGTGTGATATATAACTAATATATCACACAGCTTCTGCTTCCTACCTCGCGGGAAGCTCTGCACACGGGGATTTTAGTCCATATGTACAGAACATGGTATTGTCGTTCAAAAGGATTAAATCTGAACAGTGAAATTAAAATATTGTATGTCTACTGCTGATACTCTTGGAAGTGTAAGTTACGAGTGTATGCGGTGCGGGACACCTGTAACAGTAGAGGATTTATCAAGATTGCCAGAAATCAAATGTATATGCGGATTTCGCGTATTTCGTAAGTCAAGACAACCAATTGTAAAACAATTGAAGGCTATTTGATCTACATCTAAACTGATGGGTCTATCCTTTGTGTTTTATTTTCTAAATTTAGGGTAAGTCAGGTGGATAATTGGATAACGACGTACTCTCCATATTCAAAGCACAGAATTGAGACTCCGATGCATGATTAAAAAAGAATGATGTTTAGAACCGTTCTAAGCGGACATGATTCCATGTTTTTTGGCGAGGCAGAATCAAAGCTAAATTTAACAGAGTGGCACCAGTTGGCGTAATGCAACGAGATCCGTATAACACCACTATAACAACTTGAGTAAGCTTCTTATGTCATATCCTGGAATACTATATATGAAAATTCGCTGCCCCGATTGTAAAAATGCAGCAGAACTGTCTGATGATTTTTCCTTTGTAAAGTGTCCCGAGTGTTCATTTGAGATGAGTTATGGTTCATATGTGAAATACGTGGCCTATAAAGATGCACGATACCAGAATATCCTTGAGGATTACAAACCAAGAAAAAATATAGACTCGAGCTAATATGCTAATGCTTGTCGTCCTTGTTTTTGGACTCGTTCTCCGAACCGTTATCTTCATCTAAAGGAATATCGTCATCGTCGTCCTCAAAGTCCTCCAGATCTTCCTCAAAGTCGTCCTCAAGTTCGTTATCGGAGTCTGTATTCTCAGACATAACGGAGCTGAATCAATTGAATGAAGAATTAAAGGATTTCGATTACGAGTCGCTATCGCCTTGACTTGACTTCGTTATGTGACCATCACATGCTGTGATGGCCCAGGCAGCTTTTAGCACATTTTTTAGGCTTTCTTTTTCATTGCAGAAACAATGGACAATATGTCCCTGTCCTTAATATGGTAGTTAATCGGGAGTCTCAAACCATCTCGTATATCGATGGCATAAAGCAAGCCTTTTACTAATTCCGTGTGAATCTCCCTTGCAAGATCTTCGATAGTGGAGCCAGATTTCATCAAGTATACATCAGGCAAAATATTTCCGTCTTTGTCGGACAGCTTGGAAACGTCAGCAACCGGATATACAGCATTCATTCGTAGGAGCTTGAATACAGCTACGTTTATGGCAAACTGAACGCCGGTCCGCATATATTCGCCAAGTATATCTCTTCGTATGAAGTTTAATGCCCACTTTTGTTTGTCGGTCAGCTTCTGTTGGTCCTTTATTTCAAATCGCTCGTCTCCTGGCAAATATTTTATCATGCCACGAAACTCTGCTCGTCTTAACGTGAGTTCAGCGTCTGCGCTGCATGGAACGATTATCGTATCTTTGTATTCTTCTCTCAGTCTCTGGAAGTTTTCAGACGCATAATGGAGATCTACCTTATTGGCCACGATCAAGGTTGGCTTTGATATGTCCCTTAAACTCCATGAGAAATCTTTAGCCTTAGCAGGATCCCAATCATCAAGCTTGACATCTAGAAGTTTGTTAACTTCCAGAGCAAATTTAACGTGCTGTTCTCGTACCCCTATACCCCTAAATATGTCTGTTATGGCTGTTACCTCTTCGATTCCTGAATTTATTGCTCTTGAGATCTTGTCTCGATTACCCTCCAGAAGTTTGAGATACCACATCACCAGCTCTTCTTCAATGTCAGCTATATCGGCGATAGGATCGCCAGTACCTGGTTCTGCTATTTTTCCTGATGCATCAATACTTCCAGAAACATCCACTATATGTAAAAGCGCATCAGACTGGGCTGCGATTGACAGAAACTGGTTGCCTAAACCCTTTCCCTTCCACGCTCCCTTTATTAACCCTGGCAAGTCCACTAGTTCTACTGGAATAAACCGCCAGCCGTCTAAACAGCGAGAATTCTTTGGATTGTCCTGGACGTTTAATTCTTTGTGAACACAAAGGGTGATCGCGTTCGCGTTCCCGATGCTTGGATGGTGAGTCGTAAATGGATAATTTGAGATCTCTCCAGTCCCAAGCGTAGCAGAATTAAAAAAAGTAGTTTTTCCTGTGTTTGTCTTGCCGATTAAGCCTATCTTTATCACTAAGATCTTATCGGTCAGTCGATGCTAATTTATTCTTCACGAATTACAAAGGTCTAGGTAGTTATGTCCTGGCTGGGTACTAAGCGCCGATCCTTTCCAGCATTTCAAACACTTCGTTATTAGTTGGCGGTTCCGCAATCTGGCTCCTCAAGTAGAGTGAAACAACAGCATTAGAAAATGTCAATCGCTCGGTGGCATTCAGGCCAGCAAGGTAGCCGATAATATCTGCAGAATCCCAAGAATCACCTGCCCCCGTTAATGTCCTTGTTT
>JASHSN010000365.1 GCA_030038695.1 Nitrososphaeraceae archaeon | reverse complement strand
GGTAATCCTATCCCATAGTACATCAGGTATTTCATATGCAGATTCAACACCTGTAAGTTCGGATATCACCATCAATAACAAGATGGGTTAGTATGGCTTAGCTGTATCGTTCGGATATAGTAAGTCTAGAACTCAAAAAATGTCAACTAATTTTCGGATAGCCTCTAAGAGCCTATATTGTCAATATATTGAGGGTGTGACAATCCACACGACTAATATACATAATAATAGGGTTGAACAGAAGCTGCATACTTCCTCAGAGTTCTCTGGTGCCCCTAGTCCCCTCTATGTTTATATTCCCTCCTAGTTGGATATCAGTCATCCTAGAGTAGTACTCTGCATCCAGAAGTATTCGAAAGTGGTAATAGTAGAATGTATGGTTGTTACATGGCGATAATACATATTAATCTAGAACCACTTTTCCAAGGATTGAGTACGTTGAGCGATTGATTTTTTTAGTTTCTCTAAAGTTCCGTTTACCCTGTCTCTAGAAAAGTTTTTTTCTATACAAAGAAAATTTACGATATCATCATAACGTGGTTCAGAGAACTCAACATTCTCCGCATTTGAAACTTCCGGTTTTAGAAAAATATCTCGAATTTCCTGATATGGGATAGACGCCAATGTGTCTTTTATTTTTTCGATTTTCTCTAATTTGCCATATTCCCTAATCAGCTTTAGAGCAGTTTTCGGACCAATCCCTGGAACACCACCAGGATTAAAGTCGGTACCTATCAAAATACCTGCATCTATTAATTGCTCTTGAGTTAACTTTGTTTGATCCAGAACCTGTTGGTGTTCGATCATCTCTGTTTCAACTTCGACGTACACGTTCCTATTAGGAACTTTTCTCTTACCACTGATCGCTAGGTTACGAGTCAATCTTTTTGCCCCAAATAGTATCGAGTCATAATCTTGGCTTGCGCAGGAATATGCAAAATTAGACTTTGTTAGATCAGCTGCTGTGGCTTCTCCTTCAGAGGGTGCTTGAATATAAGGTACTCCGAGAAGATTCAAAATTTCTTTGGATTCTTCAATCATTTTATCAGTTAGGACGGATGTACCCTGGCTGTACTTTCGCGCGTCTTCAATTCTTCCTTCGATCATCGCTTCTTGGTATTTTTGCGACGCCTCCTCTTTTGCCTTACGTCTACGTTCAATCTCTTTTGATTTTAATAAACTAGGTTTGCCATCGAATATATAGATAAGCTTCAAATTGTCAATCAACAAGTTGGTATTACGGTAGAATAAACCACTCAGATGACTTGTGACATCACCTTTGTTGTTCATGAGCAGTTCCCCTGTTGGCCCACGAATTGTTGCCAGAAATTGATAGATAGCGTTATGAGCATCAACCGCTATTACTTTATCTGCCAATTCTGAGATGACTATAGGAGATGGCACGACAAATGGTTTCAGATCTATTCCCATTACTTCAAGTTAGCTATACGAGGATTTTATTTTTTTCTTGCTACTTCAGGCATGCATCATCGTAAACTTATTCCAATTCAGACCTAATTCATTTTAACAAATAATCTATACTGATCGGTTTCCTGATAAACTTCCCCTTCCTGTCTTATTGGTGGTTCTCAGTTTATTTCACCTAAAAACATGAGACAAATTTTGACATTAATATCGATAGCCAATATCTTTTCACATAACTGGAATCCGTTCATATCTAGGATCAAAAATATTCCACAGCAGCAATAATCATGTATGTTTTTATATTTTTTTCATAGCTTATGGCTGCGGATATCTTCCAGAATGCAACTGCAAAGAACACTTCTCCAATCGATACGTATCCTAGATAAGAGATGACCGTATGGACAAAAACATGATTGGTGAAGGTCTGTTGATCGATGTCGACACAGAACAAATTTCATCATCAGCAAAAAAAAGGGTTTCTACATTAGATTAGACTACACGGATGCTTTACCGTATACCGAACTCAAACCGTGCATGTGTGTGCATTGGTATATTCCTCCATAATATCCATTTACATCTCTGATGATTCCCCGATGTGCCAAATCAAGCACTTTAGCCGTGCAGATCGCTTCTTTTGTCGAAGAATAGGGAGCCGGAAAACTCATACCCAATATAGTAACAACACTAAATCCAACGATAGTTGACAAGGCAACGCCTGCAGAAATTATTATTATATATTTGTTTTTCGTACTACTCTTTGAAACTGTTCGTCTTCTAAGTTCGAGTGGTTCAGTTGCCATCGATATTTTTCACCTCCTTTTTCATGATCTGAAAGATGCACTTGAGCAATGATATAGTATTGTAACATTTTGATGAAATTTTTCATACGTCGTTGATATAAATCATAAGTCAATATAACTACTGTAAAATTTTGTATTAGTGAAATAAAAATATATAATTTCTCATGTTTCAATTATGCACCTGCTGTCTTGAAAACTCATCGGAAAATCTAGAGTCCATTCGACTCCATGATGGTTCTGCACCGGTCAATCCCCAACGTGTTTCGAAATCTACTTACGGTCCAAAGACAGAAAGCGAGTAGTGGTTATGTGTGTTGTGGAAGGATTCATTTTCTGGAAGTGCCGCATTGCTCTTCTTATGAGTTAATTCTTTTACGAGATGAAGGTAAACACCTCCTCATCTGCTGTAATCAAAATTATTTTGTTTTCTAATCCAATCATAATCTATTATTATAAATTCCAAATGCCTTTCAGCAGACTTATAGTACGACTATTAATATTGTAATACATGCTTCAGATATTAACAGCTCAGAACCTGATGCTCTATGAGCTTTGTAGCCAAATACTAGAAATTGACAAATCCATCAGATTTGCAGGTTTTGCCAATAAGATGGGAACGATAATGGCAGCTCGACATAGAGCTGATCTACAACATGATTCTTTAGAAGAACTGATATCAATAAAAAAAGAGAGGGAACAGCCCTTGTTAACGGAAGATGAATTAGAACTATCAGCTATCGAATCTGTGTTGAGAATGGTTACTAGAAAAGATATGTTGTCGAAACTTGGCAAACCGCTATACTCATTTACATTGTACGAAAAAGTAAAAAGGGCAACTATATTGTTAGAGAATAGTAATAATAGCGATCGTCCTCATATTCTGATGGTATCGTTCGACAACAAGAAAGGAGCCATGGCTTATCAAGAATCGATAATTTTAAATGGCATCTTACCATTCGTGTCATACTACTTTACCAAAGTATCGCCATCACATTCGACCTAATATTTTAATATTCATCTACTTTTAATCTTCGTCGAGAACATTCTCAATATGACTCCTTCTGGGTTAACATAATTATTGTTATCCACAGGTTAAGAGTACGTGAAGTGTGGTAATGCTGATTGTCAAAAATAACATGGTCCTTATCTTTATACTATCGGAAAGAAGATAAAAAATTAAACAAATGTCTATCCGGCCAACTGCACTAATAGAAAGAAGGTATTTTTGGAAAATGAACTTGGGGAAAAGTAATATGCGGAATACGAATTATACTTAAAGGACTCTGGCTGTAGATATCTGAACTTGATTTATGGACATGATGAGTAGGACTAGTACCGCTTGTGTCACTCCTGTGTAGTGATTCCGAAACAACGTTAAATGTTGTTCTTGTTGGTATTGATTGATTCTGATATCCATTTGCAGATGCGTCTACGCCTACTGTAAACACGCCTACTTTAGAGTCTTTGCTTACCTTCCATGTATATGTGAAAATTCCTGAATTGTCCGTAGTTCCGTTGAAATTGGATACGGTCCTGTTGGCGGAATCAGTAATAGTCACATTTACTTTTGCGCCAGCTATCCTCAAGGTGGAGTTTGCTGCATTATAGACTGTCCCTTTAAGAGTCTCTTTTCTGCCGGCACTTATGGGGTTCTTTGAAAGATCAAGCGCAATTAATAGCTTTGAATTAGGCCGTGACACATGTTGTAGACTTGCAGCCCTAATTGTAGCATTACTATTAGTCACTCCAGTTATATTGACACTATTATGTGATATGAGATTCGACTTGTCACAAGAAAGTTTCGCAGTTATTTTATTCTGTCCCTGTTTAATAGCAGTATAAGTAGGGGTTAGCCTATAATTCCATGTTGAGTAATCATTTGCTCCACCATGCCCTGTAGGGACGGCTTTTTGATATGGCTTGATGCCATTTAGAATAACAGCAACTTGGCAGTCAGTAGAGGTTCTATTAACAACAGATATCCCAGTCACAGTCAGGTTGCTATGCAATAGAATTTGTTGGCCTTTAGAAGGGAAAGTAATCTTCACCAAATGTAGCTTGATTTGAACCGAATGTGATGGTAGCGCATTTGTCTCATTCTTATTATTTCCTGTCTTTACCTTTGGTAATAATTGCGCGTATGACGTCGTCTCCACCACTATACTGGAAAGAAGGGTGATTGTGACGAAAGATAATACGACTAACAAAAATGAGCATAAGACCAATTTTGTTGTGATCATAAAACCACAATGTCAGTCTTAAATACCCTACGAAGGTTAAGTCAGATCAGATAGTATTACTAGTTTTTTGTAGTAGAATGAACAGTAAATCATGGGTGCTACGCTAAAGTGAAAAACAACAGGTAGTTGCTTTTTCTGGTAAAAACGGAATTCTACTATCATGCATTATCCACTTTAGGTGTTAAGGCGATATCGTATCATTTGTGCACTTCTAGAAAACATTTGCTGGTCTATATGCGATTGAAGTCAATTACATAGACAATACACTCTGCATTCTGACATTTCAATTATCTTTAATTGAGGTAAATTTCTCGCTAGGACATTTTCTACAAATGTTCGTGAATTCAGATCAAGAACAACATACTATTCTTATTTGGTTGGATTAGATTATATGCAAATTACAGGTCTTCTCTGTATCACAAGTCTGTTTAATCAAAATGCATGATACACTACGACGCAGTGCCTAATATGCAAAAAGGTTAGAAGCCTAGAGTACTTCATATCATCTACAATATACGGAACCACCCCCTATCAATACAGATAGAGAAAAGATCTCTAATAATGTATCGTAGACAAGCAATTAAAGAATATCGTTACAACAAGAACAATGGGATCGAATCAGCAATTCAAATTGTGATATATGAGCTTAAATAAGCTTATAGATGAACTAGAAAACTATCCCACTATCAAAATCTTGAAGTCTGCCACTTGACTTTTTGACAAATAATTGCCGGATCTTTCATAAGTTTATCCAATTCCTATCTATCTTACAAAACAGTAGCAATTATTCATATTATCTCATAATGGTTTATATTCATCTTTGTATTATAAAGTAATGCTGCGAAAAGATAAACGATCCTGTGCATTATGTGGAAAGACAGTTGCTAGTGGAGAGCATGACAATGGCATTGTGGAGATAATTGATGATGAAACGTTCACTTTTGATCGTGCTGATTGCGTATTAATGTTCAGGAAGTTTAGAAGCGTGTATGGACCGAGTTTATTTAATACTACCATTATGAGTTTGCAATAGGATTCCTAACAATATAGAAGATGACTGTATTATTGTTCCCTATAGTCCGAATTTATCAAATTGTTATCTTCACGTACAAAGATTCTACCTTTTAATTCAGTCGAATATACATTAACAACCTTGTTGATTTACCTTTTTTAACTGAGTCCTCAGGAACTGTTTATACCTATTTCGTTCTTGTTCCGTCATCTTGTCAAAATTTGAGGCAAGTGCTGGTCCTATGTGAGATATTCTGTCAAGTAGATCTAATGTGATGAACCTCCCGGTGTTACCGAGCCGGAAGAGTATTTCAAATTGTTTTTGGAATATGTTGTGGACCGACTCCAGGTCCTTAATCATTTTAAGACCCTTTATCGTAATTTTGTATCGACCATCGTCCATCTGATCTATTAGACCTTCCTCAATTAACCTACCCAACATAGGATAAATCAAACCAGGTGAGGCTTTCCATACTCCACCACTTTCAGCTACTGCCTTATCAATAATTTCCTTGCCTGACAGAGGAGATTCCCTAAGCAGCGTGAGGATGTAATGTCGTGAAAATCCTCTAGGAATTACGCTGCCCATTTTATCTAACCAATTTGATGTCATTGGAATATCACTAGTAATATCGCTAGCGATTTATAAGTCTTGCCACTACGGCAGTGCCCGGCTATTTCTCGTTTTTTGATGCTGGGAGCCCGTTCTCAGCTGAGACGCATACTCGAAATCTATTTATCATACATTCCTATAGCAAAGGTAATGATCCATACCGTCTCTGAGTGCGAATTAGCATGGTAGAGATGGTGTTTTATATCGAAGGCAAAGCAGATAGTATATTTGACGTAGGATTCCGCCCTGGACTAGTGGGAAAGGCTAGTGAGTATGGAATTATACTTCATGCCTCAAATTTGCGTAGAGAGAAGAAAGTGAGAGTTATTGCTAGCGGAGATGTTGATAGCATAAGAGAGTTTTATGAATCTGTCAGGAACGCAGACATACGAATGTTACAAGATAAAGTGCAAGATTATACTGCAGGAGAACTCAAAGATTACGATGGTCCTGGTATAGACTGGAATGGTTACAACCAGCAGTTCATGTCGGAGCAACTGACTAAAGGAATGCAG
>JASHSN010000364.1 GCA_030038695.1 Nitrososphaeraceae archaeon | reverse complement strand
TACGCGGATTCAACACCTGTGAGTTCAGATATCACTACGAATAACAAGATGGGTTAGGTTTGGCTTAGCTTTATCGTTCAGATATAGTAAGTCTAGAACTCAACAAATATCAACTGATTTTCGGATGGCCTCTAAATGCCTGGATTATCTTTGTAAGTCTGTCTATTGGCAGTGTCATTGATAATTTGGTTGAATCTACCAAATCTATATGCAAGATTACAAGTGTGACTTTGGATCCAGCATACATCTCTAGGATTCCATGTGTCTCTTCCATTGATATGTCAAATGTTAACTCTGATTTCAAAGCTTTCCACATGTTATTCTGTGCCTGTTTGATAGCCATGTCAACGTTAACAACTGCATCTAGGTAAAACAAATCCAAAGAAGAAGCAGCTTTAGGGGTTATACTCTGTGACTGTTCTTTCTTAATTTTTTCTATAGTCTTTTCGACTTCTTCTTCTGTAATATCTAGCTGTAGAGAGATTACTTCACTTGGAATTCCTGAATTATACAAATTTGATATAGTCTGAAATTGGTAGGCTTTTGTTGTTGAGTTGTCGTCTATATATTTCCCCATGTTTCTACATTGAGATTTATCGACATTAATTGTTATGTGATATCTTGCGGGTCGTGTCGATTTATACTCCGACATTCTTCTGCTGCTCGCTTCAATGAACCCTGAGTGGACTCTAATACTGGATGATCATATTTGAGAATTCTAAGCTCAATCAACATCATAGTCTACCTCAAAGGTTGTTCTATGCTGTACCCACCAAAAATATTAAGATAGCTAAATGGTTTTTCAAACGAAAAGCATTTCGTTCGGTATTTATCTCATTTGCACCTTCGACTAAATGCCCTCCATGAATATTGGTTGTCACTAATATTAGGTATCTAAATTATTTAAATGTAATATTAGGTATCTAAAGCTTATATCGTGGTTTATCAAATAATACCAATATTTTTATGAAATTACAGAAGCAGAGAACCAGGGAAGTCAACGGGAAGGAATACCATAGATGGACTGTCGTAATCCCAACGGAGAAAGTTCAAGAATTAAAGTGGCATACTGGACAAGGGTACGGTAAAATTGTGCGGGACACATTGATATTAACACCTAAGACGAAGTCATAGCATATTCTTATTGACATTTTCGAATGCCTGTGGAACTTTGTGGGTATATTGGTGTGTTTACGCAATTTTTTAAGGATAGACGTGAGTAAAGAAGATGCCGATACTAGAAATAGAAAAAATACAAATTACCAAATTACAGCACTTTTCTACCGGTTATTTTCTAAGAGTCAATAAAATAGGTGGCCAAGGAATCACAAACGAATGTCATGGATTCATTGACATGAAAGACTATAGGCATAAAATCACGATTTGGGATAGTTTTGAGAACCCCCTTACAAATTAAATATACATATGGCTGAAGGAAGAAGACAACGTGGGAGTTCAATCTAGAAGTTTATTTGTTCTTGAAAACTTCATCTCCAAACCGCCATTTGATCTAACATACAATTCATACGCATCATCATTTGTAAGTGGAATAATAGCAATATTACTATTTGAACAAACGGGACAACAATTAATGATTGCATTTTTTTGTGTCGATCTAATGATGGTTGCACTCCAAAAACATATTTCACAAAGTAGAAGCTGGCGATCAGAGACATACGAGTTTTCTATCTGAGAATTTACGGAATATTGCATGCCGATATATCTTTGTAATTGCCTTCATAAAGGCATTGCCAAATGAAACCTCATAGAAGACTGGATCCTATATAGAAGCTCCTTCCTAGCGTTCATATTGCAACAATTTTCTTTCAATCTTGAATTAATAGCAATACGACGATATGTGATAACCTCGATAGAATAGCAGGCGTGATTGAATTGTCAACCTAGGATGATATGTCAATATGCGTCGTCAATCTGCTAGTCCTATCCAATGTTTTAATAGATATTTGTTTTTGCAAGAAAGAATTGAAAGCGATATGTCATTATTTAAAAAAGACTTCTCGTTATCTCTTTCTTGTGCCTTGCAGCTGAAACAATTTCGGCCTTAAGAACAACATCCGAGAATATGGAATAACTTACAATTATGCCAAATGCTTCTTGCAGCATTTTCACAGCATTTTCTATCAGTTTAATGGGTAGTGTATTTTTTGATGGTATCAAGGTCAAAACAATTTCTCTTTGGCGACCCTTTATAATTCGGACTTTCATACTCACTTTTTCAAGAATTTCCGAAATGGAAAGTAAGGCTGCTATTTTTTGTATGGATTTTTTGTCTTGTGGCTGCAATATTGAACGATACTTTGTAAACAGCCATGTAGCAGTCTTTGATTTTTTCACATGTATGATTGATAAAGCCAAAACAAGCTGTTCTTCATGGCTTAAGCCTGCTATATCTTCATCTAAGATCACATAAAACAAATTATTTAGATTGGTGAGTGAGGGCAATATTGCAACCTTCTTTAGAGCGGAGGCTAGAATTTCGTATTCTCTTTGCTTGAGTAAACCTGACGACAATAATGGTTTGACGAGCAAGTACATATATTCTGGAAATATTCCTGGTCTACAAGACTCCTTGATATAATCTTCAAAATGCTTCTGATCTATTTGTTGCAGCGACAAGTATTTTTTAGAAGACGATAGATATACAGAAAGAGCCCCTTCCCTCAATCCTTGTGTACTTACCGCAACATTTTCAAATTCTAATTTTTCCAATAATTTCTTGATAACGCATGATCCTGCAGTGATCGTATCTGCTCTGTTAGTACCAACAGCATCGATCTTTGCGATTTCAGATGACGTCATTTTGCGAAACATGCGATTAATTAAGTCTATTCTTTCAATATCTATCCTGTAGTTATGAATTTTATCAATGGGATATGCTAATGTTTCTTGGTCGTATCTTGCGATTGCTCTTAATGTTCCTCCTACACCGACTAATGAAGCGTCAGAACAAATGCCAAGTCCTTTCCGGTCTGGGAGTACATCATTTACATGCTCTTCCATATTAGAATAATTCTTCTTACTAAACATGCCATCTGAATCACTGAAAATTTGGGATAGTCTTAATCCCCCAAGGGGAAGTGACATGAAGTTCTTGATTTTGAAATTTTCCGAGTATACTAATTCCAAACTACCGCCACCTAGATCAAAAAAAAGAGCGGTTGGGATACATGTTGACTGAAGCGCTCCTAGGTAAGAACATAACGCTTCTTCTTTGCCTGAAAGGACATTGAAACGAAATCCTGTTTCATGAAACACTTGCTCAAGAAATTCAGTCCTATTTGCTGCTTCTCTTACAGCACTTGTCGCAATTGGAACTACATGCCTTATAGATTGAAGATCCACTATGTTCCGAAATAATCTTAGGGCATCTATTGTGCGTTTCATCGATTCTTCAGAAAGACCTCCAGTTTGTGCGAGATCCTGGCCCAGTCTAACTTTTGCACCCTCATGTTGATATGGTTTATAGGCATTGTTATAATCTACACAATAATTTACTAATTTAGCAGAGTTAAAACCTAGATCTATCACAGAGACCTTCATTTTTCAGGTACCTTGTGCAGATTAATCAACGGTTTTAATTCCATATAGCAACAAAATTTTACATTTGATATATTTTTATTAACCGTATATAGAAGACATAGATAATATAGATGCCATAGTGAAGATCTCCTGTAAGGCAGTACAAAAAACTAACAATATGATAATCTATTTTTGATAAACTTATGCTGTCCTTCTTCTGCATCGGTTTGATCATTTCGTCTACATTTACTCTCATCCTGAAGCCACCTTTGTTATCTGATACTGCTGTCGACAACATAACGTACACACCTTTTTTTACTGACCGAACAGCAAAATGTGTAGTACCCTATTCTGATGAAAACAAAATATTTGTTAGCAGTGCTGCGTTCGAATATATGTTAAAACGCCTAATGTTGTCAGGTAATTCTTTATCTTTTTCCATTGTGTTGAAACCGGTATCTATGTATGTAAATATGGCCCGCCTCCACATGGGACGACGCCCTAGCTATATCCTGAACTTTGGATCTTCTGGAGTAGGTAGCGACTGACATTACCAACAACTACATATTTACGCGTGTAAGGTAAATAACGACTGCAATGCTTAGAGCCGGATAGAACTTACTATATCTATATTGTTGCTACTTTTCTGCTATACTTTAGATAAATGTCATCCATCTTCTCCAAAG
>JASHSN010000363.1 GCA_030038695.1 Nitrososphaeraceae archaeon | reverse complement strand
ATGAATTATTTTATCTCTAAATGTATTTATGTAATCTAGTACCGACTTCATTCCGCCGGAAGTAAAAGCATGAGGAATATCTAAATGAACAAGTAAAGAAGGAACATTATCAATAATATATTTGAATTCTAGCATATCGTGTATCCCATTTGAATACGGTACATTTTCTAACATCATATGTACCTTACACTTTTCAGCATATCTTCCGATTTCTCTGAGACTTTTTACCATATTATCTAAAAGGATCTTTCTTTTTTCCCCATAAAACATACCATTGAGATTCGAATGAAAATTTATGAGATCTATCCCTACCTTTTTTACTGTCCTAATTTCTCTCATGGCTTCTAGGATCCAAGCATGTCTGATGTAATCATAATCTGAACACAAATCTATCCAATAGGCTGTGTGACCTATAGGCTTGTGTTTGAACTTCTGTAGGAGTCTTACTATTTCATTTTTCTTCTTGTTAATTATCCGTGGATTACCTTCCGGTCCTTCTATACCTAACTCAACGTATTCAAAATTTAGGTCATATATTTTACTTATCTCGCTTAATATTTCATTTGAAGGATTTGTAAGCAACCCATAAGATGGCATATAGAATCACCTCGCACAAAAGTTGCATTGAATCACGAAAGACAAATTTGACCTAATTTTGCAATCCGCAGCTTTAAGTGTTTCTAATGACCTTAGTATCAAAAAGCCTCAGTGTTGTCTCATCCAATCCTATAAAATGTAGGATAAAGTGTGTGACTCCTATGTCCATATATTTTTTGATACCTTGCAGTACTTTCTCAGGTGTCCCTACTGCAATCCCACCGACAAGATATTGGTGATATTCCTCCAAGGTCTTATCTTTCCTTTTATATCGTATAAGTACTTGATTAACCTCCCGTTCTGTATCTTTTATTATACATGGCAATACAATCGAATATTGTATTTCTTTATAGTCTCTCCCAATAGACTTGCTATATTCTTTCAAAAGAGAGATTTTTGTTTTCATTTCATTCGGAGTACCAAAAAAAAGGTTGTATCTGTCTGCATGCTTAGCTACGACCTTAAGCAAATATCTTTCACCTGATCCACCTACCATGATTATAGGATGGGGCTTCTGAATTGGCTTTGGATTGCATGTCGCTTCTTTGATTCTATAATATTTACCTTCAAAAGAAGCGCATTCGTCTTTCCACATAGCTTTAATTATGCTTAGCGATTCGTCTAGTTGTTTAATTCTTGATACGTTTGCTGGAAATTGATACCCATAGGCTACGTATTCCTGCTCATACCAACCTGCTCCTATCCCTAATTCTACTCTCGCATTACTTATAATATCCAAAGTCGACAGCATCTTTGCCACTAATGATGGATTACGATATGAATTACAAGTGACTATTTGTCCGATCTTTATTCTTTTTGTGATTGCCGCTAGTCCTGATAAAAGAATAAAACATTCAAAAATATTCTTATTTCTATCACCACTATAAAATGGTATTAGATGATCGTACGCATAAATTGAATCAAATCCAATACTATCCGCCGTAGCTGATATCAATTTTGAGAGCTCATATTGCTTAACTGGATTATTTTCTTCCTCTAACGGCAGATCGCCTCCTCTCCATCCTTGTGGGATAGTCAGTCCAAATTCTAATTCATCCTTCTGCATGTTTCATTGTAGTATACAAGATACATATTTGTTGTATTGTTGTTTAATAGCAAATTGTCGTATACATTCCTTTCACATCTAACTCGTCTATTAGCTCATTTCTATAATATGTATAGTTGATGATTCACGATAGTGGCTAACTACATCTTCATCAATTTCTGATTAACGCCGCTATAAACGTACTGAATAAAGCCATACGCTTAATATCCGGTCTATTAATTTTCTAACATTTGCGAGCGTTTAAACATAGCTTCGTTGTGAATAGTCATATAGATAAAGTTTGGGAATTTTATACAGATGTCAAACATCTTGAAATAGTAACTCCAAAGGAGATGAAACTTAAGATTATTAATGCAACAAGTGAAAAGCTTGCTCAAGGATCAGAAATTTGGCTTCAAGCTAAATTAATGATTTCCAATAGAAGGTGGCATTCGGTGATAAAATCCCTGAAGCCGTATCAGTATTTAGATGAAATGGTAAAAGGCCCGTTTAAAAAATGGACACATTTACACATGTTCTACAGTATAAACGACAACGACCAAAAGCAAACTGAGGTAATAGATGAGATTAACTTTGAAATTCCGTATAGTCGCATTGGAAGGTTATTTGAAGGTTATGCGTACACTCGACTTCAGAAACTCTTCGATCATAGAAAGGCAGCTACAATCAGAGCTCTAGAAGGCAACATGTAGAGCAGAACAATGTTTATGCCACTTTACCTAAATTACACATGTACTTTTTATCAAGTTACACCATTGACGGATGTCCTACATGTTGAAATCACACTTCAGTTTGTGTACTAATTCAGGTATGATTGGCAATATTTCCTAGTCTACAGGGATATTAATCCTTCAAGGAAAAACGATACACAAACTCCGGTTCAGCAAGCCTTTATGCTGCAGCAAAGACTGACAGGTACGAAGGCTACGTTTTGGTAGATCTTTATTCATGGCTTGGAGCTCATTCCGGTCTTTCACTTCCCTATGGCAATACTACTGTCCCCACTATAGGAGGAAATATAAGTTCATTAAATACAAATACGACTTCTCCTTCAAGTTCTAGTTGCACCAAATCTTGTTGGTTTTTACCGAATATGACCTATAGCTAATGCAAGTTTCTTCCGTAGACTTTAATCTTTAGCGATAGAAAGATAACTCGGCAAGCCATATATATCTAGTATATGGCAACCACTACGTCGGATACATCTAATTCTAGCCCACTGTCGTCATACATAATCATGCTAGTAATCGCGGGCTTACTCATAATCTTCGCGGTCGTCTCGTTTTCGCACGTCTCTAACTACTCCTCGCATCCCTATATCTGGTGTCAATCAAAACTAGGCGCCCTTCACTGTAAAACATTGAAATGACGAGTTATTCCCATAAGGTTTGAAACAGGTTGCGTATGCCTGATGTGCTGGTACGAACTATGTGCTACCCATTACTAACGTGGTTTGTGATTAAATTCGTGTAATTTTCAAATTACTATCTTAAATTCATATAATTGCAACCGAATTGAAGAATGGAGTTGCTTCCATATATATGCCACTTCTATTTCCATTAATATCATAAAGTGCATCATAACCATCTCCCCATCTTTTCCATAATCTTATTTTTTCATCACCATAGATGTGGATTGCAAGAACTTTCTTGTTTCCATCAAGATTCATTAGGAGTGGTGTCACAAGCTTCTCTTCTCTGGTATTATTGATATTGTCTACTACAAAATTGAATATGTAATCAGCACATCCACTTTCATATAGTTCTATAATACTTTCGAATCTGTTGTCTTTGTATATCGATGGGAAACTTTTGAGCTCTTTTGCAAGCTCGATAGCTAGAAAGCTTCCCAAATGCAATCTATAATATCTGGCCATGTGTGCTATTTCCTTTCTGTAGGAAGAGTGAGAGGACATACTTCCTTGTTCATCAAATACGAAGGATGTTTCAGGATATTGACAGTCTCCTATCAATGCTGCAATTGATGCTGCTGTAGCATATTTATTGCTTAGAAAGGTAACTATTTTTAATAATGAATTCAGAAGATCGTTCTCTTCTTCTAGTTCGATTATATCTTCGGCGACTTTCAAAGGGTTTCCCATTGAATGACACAATGTCTTTGTTGAATTAGAAATGAAGAGTCTAAACGCAGCAGTGGATTCCTTTTTTAGACTATTCAATCTAGCGCACATGTCGTTTATGTCAGAATGGGACCTATAGGCGAAGATGTTCTCAATATTGATGCTGCTTAAGCGTCTTACTGAAGTCATAATAGATTTTACTGAATCATATGATAGTCGAGATTTCTCAAGAATCATGTTTGCGTGCTCCATTAATAATTGCTGAAGCTCCAATGATGCCAATTTATGGAAAGAACAAATACACGATTCAAGCATTATACTTTTTTTAAACATAATGAAATAACATTCCGTTTCAAAAAAAAGATGAACTGTGGGCACAATCAGCTTCAAGATCCAGTGCAATTGCTACTTCTACAGATCCCGTGCAAGAAGGTTACTCATTTACGAAGTAACTCCAATGCAGTTAATAAAAGACTTCATTTATTACTCTGGTCTCATGCCTCATCTTTGACAAATTCATTTAAGATTAAGTCGCAATTTTCGCATCGATATCGAATACTATCCCAATCATAATATTTCATCATAGCATCGAAGCAGTCAGGACAATCAATTGATTCTTCTGATTCTGGTTGGATATTGGCAAGCAAGGAGGTTTTTGTTTCAACGGAATTTTCCCCTGACGCCACTGTCCTGTGTCTTAAGATGACACTTTTCAATTTCTTTTCTCTTTATTATATGGAAGCGATAAGTATATAAACATCTATAACCTGACTTAAATGACTAAGAATATCTACCTGAATATAACGAGTATAATGACTTCATATTCACATTGTCCCACGACTTTGAAGTAGACCTAATAGTCGTGCGTTCTGCACGTGATGATAGGTTGGTGTATATTGTGACAGTCTCAGCCCTTTACAGATACCTAGCCGTAGCTGCTGAAGATAAATAGTATATTGATAGTATTATGAAATACTGCTACTGTGATTGAAAATCTTGAAAATACACTTAAAAAGGCCAAGAAATTCGTCTTTCTAACAGGTGCCGGAATATCACAAGAAAGCGGAATTAGTACTTTTAGAGGAAAGGAGGGCTTGTGGCAAAAATATGATCCGATGAAGCTTGTATCAGCTCAAGCATTCAGAGATGATCCAAAGTTAGTGTGGAGTTGGTATAATGATAGACGAAGGAAAATATTGGCTGCGAAACCAAATGCAGGACACGTAGCTATAGCAAATCTCCAAAATCACCGGGAAGTGTCCGTTATTACTCAGAACGTTGATGGATTACATCATATTGCAGGTAGCAGAGATGTAATAGAGATTCATGGAAACATCTTTGCAACTAAGTGTACTAAATGTGACTTTAGAGGCAATATAGGAGACGAATTCTCCGATCTTCCCCCTAGCTGCAAGATATGTGGAAGTTACTTGCGGCCCGATGTGGTATGGTTTGGTGAAAGTATAAAACAAGATGTATGGAAGGAAGCAGTAAAGCGATCTATGGCTTGTGACGTCATGATAATAGTGGGTACTTCGCTTGTTGTATCGCCGGCTAATACATTGCATTTTTATGCTAAAAACAATCAAGCTGCAATAGTTGATATTAATCCGGAAAACACGCCATTTAGTTATGAAATGGACTTTTCTATAAGACAAACTGCAGTAGAGGGGCTATCTAGATTGATTTCAATTTTTGAATCCCCATTCTAGGAGGTAGAATTAGACGCCCCTGCATTGTAATAGTAGTGTTCAGAACTGAAATATGGCCCTCCAGTGCAGTTGATTGCAATTCTGGCATGAGAACTGAGTAGAAACATCGCTATTTTTATATAATGTGAACCCTAGATTATCCTTGTCTATGAAAGGACTTCCAAGGATAAAGCGAAAATCTCTAGGGTTCTAGAGTACATCATGCCCAACTTGGATTTAAAAGTTTATTATCTGAAATTATTACGATCGATACATAAACAGTCAAAAGACTGACCAACCCATTGCTTACAGAATAGACGCTATAATGAGGTTCTACAATACTTTGTTTCGTTTGGCACTATTGTAGCATAAGCAGTTACTGGGTTCCAGTAGACAAACTAAACAAAAATGTTGCTCCTACCCATCAGCATTATTCTTTGTCCATATCTTACCTTAGCAGGGCACGAGGCACAACTAAGGAAGATATTAGGCAGTCATCCTGGTTTAGGATGTAGTCCATGGGATCCACGCGACTGCTAAAGCAGCCTGTCAATTTAAACAGGGGAAGGTATTAGCAGGGCAGAGGCGTATGAAAATGCAAACATTCGATTAGGTAAAGGTGTGCTTTGTCCCATATACATATAATCTAGTTCGAAGATATTCTATCTATAAAACTGTAATATGGCTTTATGGATAACTTTACCAATT
>JASHSN010000044.1 GCA_030038695.1 Nitrososphaeraceae archaeon | reverse complement strand
TAGATGAAATTACGTTGCAGTTACGTTGCAGTTACGTTGCACTTAGGTAGGCGAACTGTTATGAGCTGCTTTGGAGAAAGATGATGATAGGTACTCAAACGGTAGGAGCATCAGTAATACAACCAGATAGTATCGACCATATTGGCTCGCCTGCCAGTCAGCCGCTATTCTGGTATTCTGACTGTTGGTGGCATTGTATACTCTGGCGGTGGATCTTTGACTTCTGTTTTGGTTACTTTCTCAGAATCACAATAAAACATACCGACAGAATTTGTTTTGAATTTCATTCTTATCTCTTTGTAATTCATATCTAGAATGTTCACAGGCGCGCCATCCGATCGTGATCGGTATATAATCATGCCTCACGTAACCGTATTACATAATGTTTAAAACATCCATGTCGATTGATAAATTATGCACAAAAAGACATCAGTAACTACGGGCTTAGCCATAGCCACAATTCTAACGGCATACATATCAGTACCTACCTTTTCAAATCAGGCATTTGCACAACATCTGATAACTCCGACTACATTGATGTACGGGAAACTAGGGCAGACACTAGCAGGGCAGGCACAATCATCACATGGTGAAGGCCTAGGTGATTGCCCTCAACCCTGTCAGGCCAATGTGAAGGTATTAGGGCAAGAGCTAGCGCAAGGTATCAAGGCACAAGTAGGAAAGGTGTTAGTAGGATTAGAAAGTCATCCAGGAAAACACTAGGATTTGGCCCACATTTACAATTGACGAAATTGTTGAATTCATATTCGCTAGCTTCCTATCCACCGTTTCCAAGTTTATCCCAATTAACCGCGCTCACATCTCAGGCCCAACTTTTGTTTCGATCCATGCGAGTTAAACGACCCATGTTGATGACTGCCAACTCCACCAATCGACTTACAAACCTTCTTGAATAAAGTGGCCTCAAGGCCCCTCCAGATAGATATCGACCAAACTGCTTATTACCCAGACCTTGAAGGATATCATATCGATTAGTCCATGAGAATTATGATAGAGACAAGTCTTGTGATATTGTTAGCCGGCACTCTAGCCATAGCAACAATGACATATGTCGTGACACAAGGACAACTAAGTGGACCAGAACACCAAGTGACAAAAAACCCACCACCAACGTCAGCCAATTTGGCAAAATGTCCGCTTAGTTCGATAGCTCTACTAGCACACAAGGGCGAATGTACGGAAGAAGGATTCACCATTGTAGGGTACGCAGGCGTGCCTAGCATTACATGTGTCTATTCAAACCACGATAAAATAGTGGAGTATGATAACGGGACTAGGATAGTTCATACAATGGCATGTTAGCTAGTAGCAATCTATAAAAAACAATCCCTTCAGTCACTAATAATGGTCACGCGGCCGACACTCCAACGATGAGCCAATGGATTAAATTAAATGTACTAAAGGGCGCCAACACTAACATGTTAAATAAGATGGGGATTAGGAATTAATTTTCTTCTTCTTGATAAATTCCCGAACAGCATCGTTTACCACTTGGCAGACGTTCTGATGACGCCCTTCAGACATTCCAAACACTCTCACTTGTTCAGATAACTCTGCGCTTAAACTACAATTGTATCTCTTCAGAGAATTCTGTAAATCGCGCCTCTCCTCTAATTCATATTGATGTTGATCTGGGTTAGGTTTTGGCGGCGTCTGTTTTTTCATATATAATTAATAATAACGGGGCGCCTTCTTAAGTCTAGTCTGGGCCGATTAAACCCTGAATTAATTATTAAAGTCATCCAATTAATCTTCCTCGTCTAGGTCTTTTGAGTTTCGTTCATCTTGTGCTATAATATCAAACATCTGCTCCAGGATCTCATCAGGGATTAGCATACCATTCTCCGATAGAGCCTTCAAAGCGTCTAGCTGAGTCGATACAGCCAATAGGAATTTCTCCGTAATACAATCCTCTGAGTGACAGTTATAGTCCTCCTGCTCCTCCACCTCAAACTTTTTCATACAGTCAATACAGGTTACGGCTCGATGATCTTTAGTTGGTATGTTCAAATCGAATTCAAATTCGGACACTAATTTCAGCTGACGACAATATTTACACTTCTTGGAAATTGGGATTGGTTTGATATCTATACGTTTCAGGTTGTTTGATATTTTGATAGATTCTTTGGCCTTATTCACTGTAGAGTTTCTGTGTTAACCCCCATCTTAAACGTTGGGTACGTTAAATCCGACTCCCTCACTATAGACTATATAGTCGATATTTTTATATCAATCGAACCCTAGAATATCCTCGTCATTGAAAGGATTTCCAAGCATAAGACGAAAATCCTCGACTATGGTTTCGGGGTCGCTAATGCCCAACTTGGATTAAATAGTTTCTTTTATAATTTCGGCGCCGTTTTATAGCTAATGGAAAGATTCTAAAAGACAGCTGCCAAATCATTCTCTGGTCGTGGTATCAAGATTATCACGTAAATTTTTGATAGAAATTAAGCCTCAGCTTTCACTTTCAGTATCGGGGGCTATTTCGCAAGTAAAGACCTATCAAAACTACTTAAGATACAACAAGTGGGAAGGGGCAGTTAGAAGTGAGCGTTTGTATAATCCAGACATGGTCCTGCTAACTACAGATCATCGGAGAGAATTTGATGCCCTTTGTCTCAGTCAATAAATTGTCGTCTATCATGTGAACCAAAAAGAGGTTAAGTGACAAAGAATAGAGGGTCTATCCCTTCTTAGTCTTCTTTGCTTTTTAACCGCCATTCTTTGTTTTCTTATTTACCATTTGCTATTTATAGAATAATCAACATCTCTCCAGATATGTACATCTAACTCAAGAGACCCAGTTATACCTGAACTTATTGATGTTTTCGTAGGCTATGTGACGGGCACCTGAGAAACATAAACAGGAATTTCATATCCCGATTGGCATCAGTTAAATCTTGGGGGAGACCGCCAGGAGGTGTGACAGTGAAAGTTATAGTGGCTCCTGCAACTGGTGAACCTGCTGCTCTCAAAGAACCAGAAAAATCGACTTCCGCCCCCTGCTGCTGAACGTACTTAAAATAGAGTTTCCGGGGCGGAGTTGGATGCGGCAATTGCGTTTGTTGGCGGTGCGCCAGCATAATGTGCTGTAATTTTATTACCAACCTCTATGGGGGTGGTCATAGTATCAAGAAGAACGGGGTGGCCTGGCATGTCCCCATATTTTCCATTGTTATCAGTTACCACTGGCCCGCCAAATGGACCAACTAGATTGAGAGGTTCAGTCCGTCCATCAAGTGTTGTGAAAGTGAAAGTTATAGTGGCTCCTGCAACTGGTGAACCTGCTGCACTCAAAGAACCAGAAACGTCGTAATATGCGGATGGCTTTTCAGCGAATGGTGAGATAGTTAAAGTAAGATTCGAAGGACTTGGAGATGGAGACGGAGTTGGAGATGGAGATGGTGTCGTCAATCCTGAAGAACCAGAACTAACGGTATTTGACGAAGTCTGAGTGCAGGAATTCCCGCAGTCTTGCTGTATTTCTTGATTATTACCATTATTGGTAAAGTCCGTCGTATACTTGTCATTGTGTGCTAACACGACGTGTCCGCTTCCTATAATTGCTGTGCCTACTATAAGGAATGTTACAAACGTTGTTATTCCAATATTTCTCATTATGGTTGTCTTCTGAGTAGAAATCCTAGGTATATCTGAAATGCTACACAACAACTGCTAAGAGTATAGAAGAAGATCTGGATATGTTTGAACTATAAGAAAATCGTTAGAAAAATAGACATCAGAACGTCTTCAAGTAACCTCTTATAGAGTCTTCAATGTGGTGATTGTGTGCATTTATGGGGAGTTTTTTGGTCTAACTCAAGTTTACGTCCGCCGTTTCGAAAGTCGAGATAGTAGGGCTTTTTACAACTATTGCAGGTTGCCATATCTAGTTTTCCGCCATTCCTCAGTAAACTCCATCTCCTCAATCAGAGGCTGGAGCCAGATATAGTTAAGATATTCTTTCATCATTTTCTCCGCCTCTTTGAGATTCTTACCACCGACACGAAATTCAACAGGCGTTCTTACAATATAATGTATCTCTGTCATTCTCGTCATCTCGGCCCCAAAATATTAACAAGAAGCTGTTCCTTCTGCCTCTCAATATTCTCTATAATAGTCTCTCGGCGCTCTGGTTCTTCGATCAATTCATCCTCGTAGATAGCGGTTAAAAGAGTCCACAACACAGTCTTAGCGCCCTCGGTGGTGATTTTATTATTCTCGAACAGATCTAGAATTGCATTTTCAAAGTCTAACGGCGTTAACATAATTCCTTACTCTCCATATTTGGCCAAAGTGTTGATAATCTCGGCGATCTCCTCTGGTCCGTCATCTTTCTTCACTAATTTGGAAAGAGAAATCACATCTCGAATATCTCCTTGCGACTTCCATATCTCTTCACCTATACGTAGAGCGGTATCCTTAGAAAGCTTCGGACAGACCTTAACGGCCACCTTCATGAACTGGTCTTTGGAATATTTCGGTAAATGGAGGCGTCTGAATCGTGACCTGAGAGGTGGTGATAATTTATTCAAATCATTAGCTGAAGCAAAAACTTTGGCTCCTTTTATGGTAAGATCGTATTGGCGTTTCATCTGGTTCACCTTGATATGCCCACTTTCTAGGAAATTCAGTAACTGATTTTGGGAGACACGTCCCATTTTATCTAACTCATCGAATAGGATAATCTTGGGTCGTTCCTGCTCTAACACATCTAGAATCCGGCTTGTCGTATTGGTACAATCGAAGAAAACAGCTCCCTTCTGTTTTGCGAGTTCCAATAGGAATAAGGTCTTGGACGATGCTGGTTCGCCCCATAGGAGCAGATTGAAGGATTCCTCTGATTCTAGGGCACGCAAAACAATATCCTTAATGTCTTCGTATCCTTCTATTTCATCAAATGTCGGGTTGTTGCTACCAAACAAATGGAGAAATTTCATCTAGGTCACCCGAGCTGTCAATGAGTCCTCAAAATCCCGGCCAAAAGCCCCAATCC